>NZ_JAVRBN020000018.1:0-146619 GCF_034531305.2 Nostoc sp. ChiQUE02 | reverse complement strand
ACGGCTGAATAAATTCAGCCTGTTCGCTTATATCCCCCGGCTAGAAGCGCGGGGGCTTTACGCATCACAACTCGTAAAAACCAGTCTAGACAAAGCCTTGATAGATTGCCTTGTTCCCAGCCTCTGGCTGGGAATGCCTACTGGAAGGCTCTGCCTTCCTTACTTGCGGCAGCAGCCCAATGAGGAGCGTTTCCAGCCAGAAGCTGGAAACAAGGTTTTAAAGGAGTTTCTGCTTAAGTTGACACCAATGAACGCAGTGGCTCCCCTACAACTAAATTTATATTTCTCATATACTACATTGAATTTTTCTCACCAACTTACTTACCTCAGGCTTTGATATCGATCAAAACTCCCAAAGCTGATGAATTATCACAATAATATGGTACAAGCTCTTTGCTGAAGCGTGAGTATTCTCCAGTGCAGAAAACCGAGCAAATGAGCCTGCTTTATTGAAATTTTATATAAGGATATCTAAGTTTTCCCGGCTTAGATATCCAATAGCAACATAACCTATATAAATAGATTGTTAACTCTATTCTAATTACTAATTTTTATTTTTAAATACTTCTTGGGGCAGTTTATAAATTGGTACTTAAGTAGGATGCCAAAATCAGATAGGAGGTTTAGCTAAATTTTGAAAGCATATTGAGATAAAAGGTCTTGTGTTATAATGGTGTCTTTTTTACTAACTATACCTCATTGAAAAGTAAGCAGATAAATACATCTGACTTTTACCTCAAGATTTTATATTGAGCCTAACTTCTAAAGCTGATGAATCATAATACAAAAGGATTACAAGCTATGTGCGGGTGCGTTAACGCAGTGTAACGCACCCCACTTTCTAAGACAATTTAGCAACGCTAGACTTTTCTAAAGTCGCTACTAATTTCACTCCAAATTCTTCCTCAAATACTCCTTTTTTATAATCTAAGCTCCAAAGTTCTAAAGCACAATCATCATCAGGTTGAGATGGGAAAATTAGCAAATTGACCTGCCGGAATTGTGGATAATACTCACATTGCACTTGAGCGATCGCACCAATTTGTCGTCTATCCAATGCCACTGCCAATCTTAAAATTGCACTCAATTGACTGATCATTTGTCGCTGGTGTTTAGTCAGCAAACTCTGGTAATTTTCATGTTTTTTCTTGGGTGGCGATTTGCGATGATAACGCGCTAAATTGGCAATGATTTCAATCTCGGTTTCTGTATAACCAAGTAATTCACCATTGCGAATTAGATAGTAAGAGTGCTTGTGGTGAGATGAATGGCTGACATAATGACCACAATTGTGTAATATTGCAGCCGCCCACAGCAGTTGTCGCTCGTCAGATCCCCAGTGGTGTAACGTACCTTGAGTTTGGTCAAATAAACTCTGGGCAAATGTTGCCACGCGATCGCTATATTCTAAATTGATGTGGTATTTATTAGCGAGTTTTAAAACATTCCGTTCCCGAACTGAACTTTGGTAGCGCAGCTTATCTTCAATTAAACCGTGGGTTAGCATCCAGTCTACGATTACGCCTTCCCTCAAAGAACGCTCACAAACTGTAACCGATTCACTACCCAAGAGGGTCATTGCTTCCTGTAATATTACTGCGCCAGCGAGTATAACTTCAGGGCGCTTCTCTGGCATACCGGGAATCGCAGCTTTTTCGGAATTACTCAGTTTCCGCAAGCGATTTACCAACTCTCGCAAGTCTTTAAGACTGAACTGGTAGCCATTGAGAGTGGAAGGAATAACACCCGACTTTTCCCGTGCGTGAATCATCGCTAGGGTTTCAATTGTGCCCGCCGTACCCACCAAACGCGGAGATTCCCCAAACTCTAGGTTTGCTAACACTTCTTCTACAGAACGTTCCAACATACCGCGTGCATAGGCTTGCAGATACTGAAACTCGGTGTTACTGATGGGATCAGTGGTGATTAATTCGCTAGTGAGTCGTACTGCACCGACTTTGGTACTGGTGAGAGTGCGCGGTTGGTGACTATCGCCCAAAACCAATTCTGTAGAACCACCGCCAATATCAATAATCATGTGGGGCTGGTTGTGAAATTCCATACCCGACAGCACGCCAAGGTAGATTCGTCGCGCTTCTTCTTGACCAGAAATCAAGTCAACGCTTAAACCCAACTCCGTTTCTATTTTGTGCAAAAAATCTTTACCATTGGGGGCTTCTCGTACAGCACTAGTCGCCACAGCAATGATAGTTTCAGCGTTGATAGTTTTGGCAACTTCTTGGAAGCGTCCTAAAGCAGCGATCGCCTTTTTAATGATCTCCGGTTTGAGTTCCCCTGTAGTGAGATTGCGATCGCCAAGTCTCACGGTTTCTTTTTCTCTAGCGATAATGCTGAAAGCTGGTAGTGTAGGGTCAATCTTCACTACTACCATGTGTAGAGAATTCGTTCCCAGGTCAATGGCAGCAATAATCCGGTCTTGCTTAGGTGGTTGAGTTGGAACACTCTCCCAGCTAGCCGAAACTAAATTCAGCATCTAGTTTTCTCTCTTTATAAGAAATGATGGCAAACGGTGGTATGTCGGGGTAGCTGGCACTGATATTTGTTGCAACACACTTGCTCAAGCTGAGTACTTACTACTCAGCACTGAGTAAATTAAAAAATACTCAGCACTCTTCATCTTTGGTCGAGGGTAACTGAGCTAAGTATATTCACCCTACTGCTTCTAACCGTAGTGACTATTTAAAGATATTTAAAGTTGCCACTTGAGGTTATGTTTTTACAAATAACAAATAACGCTATTCTATAGATGTAAAGATGTGTGAACTAAAGACTAGGCACTAGGAAAGAGTATTCCCAGTATCCAATTCCCAGTTCCCAGCGATGCACTGAGTTTCGACTGCGCTCAACTACCGCTTGTCGTACTCCTTCGGAGAAGCAAGCTACGCGGAGCGTATCCAAGAGTTGTGTACCCAATCCCCAATCCCTAATCCCCAGTACTATGTTAAGGACGCCAGAACGCCCCCAGAAACCAGTTTGGCTTGTAATTATCCGGCTTTTGCGCTGGCATAAACCAGAAGGACGGTTAATTTTAATGATTCCTGCCCTTTGGGCTGTGTTTTTGGCAGCTTCAGGGAAACCGCCTTTGCCTCTGGTTGGTGTGATTATATTGGGTACTCTAGCCACGAGTGCGGCTGGGTGTGTTGTCAATGATTTGTGGGATCGGGATATTGATCCAGAAGTAGAGAGAACACGCGATCGCCCCCTCGCTTCTCGCGCCTTGTCTGTGAAAGTTGGGATTGTAGTTGCGATCGTATCGTTAGCATGTGCAGCAGTCCTGGCCTTTTATCTTAACCCCCTGAGTTTCTGGTTATGTGTGGCAGCAGTGCCCGTAATTCTGCTTTATCCAGGCGCAAAACGGGTGTTTCCCGTACCGCAACTAGTACTTTCCATCGCTTGGGGTTTTGGCGTATTGATTAGCTGGAGTGCAGTCACACAAAGCATCTCCCAACCAACTTGGTTACTTTGGGGCGCGACTGTACTGTGGACATTGGGATTTGATACAGTTTACGCCATGAGTGACAAGGAAGATGATCGCCGCATTGGTGTTAATTCTAGCGCTCTATTTTTTGGGAATTATGCCCCTGTAGCCATTGGAATTTTCTTTGCCGGCACAATTTTGTTATTAGCTTGGTTAGGCATAGTCATACATCTGCACTTAGCCTTCTGGATTAGCCTTGCAGTTGCTACTATCGGATGGGTTTGGCAGTCTCTGCGATTAAGACAGCGAAACTTACCTAATCCTGTTTATGGTCAGATGTTCCGGCAAAACGTGTGGATTGGTTTTATTTTACTTGCTGGGATGATTGCTGGATCTCTCTAAATTGAAGCTTACTCCTAAGTCGAAGCGAATGCACGCCTATGGGTGAGACAAAAAATACTTATGAGTTTTTGTATGCGTATATTCTTTAATTGGTTTAGTCTTTTATTTCAGTATGTGCGTACTTGGACAGCAATAGGTTTGCTATTTTTGGTTGTTACCTTGACAATTCCTGCACAAGCTGCTAGCCATATTGATCCGCAGTTAGAACAGCAAGTCTTGCAAATTATCCGCGAACATCCAGAGGCAATTATCGAATCTGTTCAAACCTATCAGCAGCAACAACAACAGAAAGTAAAGCAAGCACGGCAAGCATTTTTACAGGATTTAAAGACAAATCCTCAAAAAGTGATTGGTGAGTCTCCCACCACAGGTTCAACTCAATTAAAAACTGTGCTAATAGAATTTTCAGATTTTCAATGTCCCTATTGTGCTGATGCCGATAAAACCTTAAAAAAATTGTTAGAAAAATATCCTGATAAACTAAGATTAGTTTACAAAAATTTCCCCCTGACTTCAATTCATGCTGAAGCATTGCCAGCTGCGACAGCGGCTTGGGCAGCATATCAGCAGGGCAAGTTTTGGGAATATTATGATGCGCTATTTACTAATCAAAAACAACTAGGTGAAGTGTTATATTTAGATATTGCTAAAAAACTGAATCTGGATTTGAGGAAATTTAAACGTAATCTTACTCTTGCCACTCCCGCAATTACAAAAGATATCCAGTTAGCTGAAAAATTGGCTGTTTCTGGCACACCTTTTTTTGTAATTAATAGTCCAAGTTTTTCAGGAGTGGTGCAGCTAGCAGATATCGAAAGTATATTGGCTGATGCTAAGTAAATTGTTATATTCAAAAATTGTTTAACATCGGTAATAACAATACATACAGCGGTTTTTTATACCAACAAAAGGAGTTTTCAAAATTCTCTTACCAAGGTAATGTAATTTTTTCTTCTTTTTAACTATCAGCCTAATAACTGTTCAATAATTAAATGATAGTTAGCAACCAGCAATAAGCTTGATAAATATATACTATGTAGCTATTGTATCTCCATAGCATCTGTTTAGAGAAATACCTCCTTATTTAACAATAATGTGCATCTTTAGTTAGAGGTTTAGTGCATCAGTAAACTGTTGTATTGAAGCAAGTGTAAGGAGTAGCTTATGAGGAGTGATGAGGAGAAATTTTCCTCACTCCTCATGTTCTTAAAGATATGGCAACTTAAAGCAAGCTTTAAGAGTAGAGGTGCAGGTGCAAGTCGGGAAACCCTTTGTTAGCGCCTTACTCGCCTTAAAAAGGCTATAGTTTCCTCCTTTTTAAGGAGGGTTAGGGAGAATCAAGTCTTAACTCAAAGGCACTACTTTATAAATAGTCTTTCAGATTCACTTTTTGATTTTCTAAATATTTCTTCTGTAATTCCTCTGGAATAGGAATAGGACGACTATTTTGTAAACTGACAAAAGCGCCCTTTTGGCTAGCCACTGCTGCTAACTCATTGTTAGATAAAATTTCAGCTTGCACAGTCCACTTCAACCGTCCTAAATTACTTAGCCATAAACGTCCAATCACTTGGTCAATGATTTTTATCGGGCGTTTATATTCAATTTCAGTTCCAGCTAGAACAGGTGCATATCCTTGATTAATCTGTTTGTTGAGGTGCCAATGTTCATCTAAAAACTTTAAACGTAAATCTTCTAACCATCTGATATATACAATATTGCTTACAATTCCCATAAAATCAATGTCGTATGTTCTTACAGGAATTTCTAATACTACTTCCAATGGTCTGTGCAAACTGTTATTTACTAGCATTATTTATCTTGTTACTTTAAAACCGATCGGTCTGTAAAATTCTAAAAAATTTTACTCTTTTCAAGTATGGGTAATTATTAATTGCCTAATAACCCATTACCCACAACAATTTCAAACTTCTACTTTGTAGTTTAAGGTTAACTCGTCACCAGGTACCCCTCTAATACCCCAGTTAAATTTAGGCGTTTCAAAAATTGTGATTTCAATATCGTATATAGGAATATTGAATTTTTCATTAATATTTTTAATCAGCAGGCGAATTAACTCTTTTTTTGTTTCCACTGAGCGTCCTTCAAACATACTAATTTCGATAACCAGATAATTATTTGTTCTATCAGATGGATAGTAAAAATCTGATTTATCTAGTGGGAAAAAACGGTGAAATCTTTTTTCAGGGGTAAGCTGTAAAACCTCTATGAGGGAGGTATGGATTACATTTGATAGCTCCGCTTTAATAAGATTTAATTTGTCTGCTAAAGAATATACTTTGATTTGTACCATACATTTAAAGGTGATTTTCCAAGTATTGATTCAGGTGATTAATTACCCTGTGCATGTGAATTGAATCTCCATAAAGCTTACTCATCATTATGGCCCCTTCCAGCGTTGCAATTATGATGGTGGCAATTTCATCAGCACTTACTTCAGAGCGAATTTCACCCTTGGCAATTCCCGTTTCAATAATTCGACGAATTAGATGCAGCCAAGAGTTCATCGCCTGTTGAGCGCGTTCCCGCAACGCCGGATGAGCATCATCGCTTTCCACAGCAGTATTCAGCAGTGGGCATCCTCCTTTGATAGGTGGATTTTCTGCGAAGCTACTAAATATCCCAATGATTGCTTGCAGGCGTTCTACTGCATGGCGTTTGCTTCGCAATGCAAATCTAGTATGCTGTTTAATGCGAGCGATCGCAAAGTCAAAAGCCTGTAGCGCCAGATCATCTTTGCTTTGGAAGTGATTGTAAATTCCTCCTTTCTGCAATCCAGTAACACGCATGATGTCTGACATTGATGAGCCTGCATAACCTTGTTGATTAAACAGTTCGGCTGCTTGGTGGAGAATTCTGCTTTTTGTTTCTTCGCCTTTGGACATTACAGCGATTTTTAGATGAATGGACTACGGAGAGTGGGGAGTAGTGTAATTTATTGAATTGAAAATAGTTGTAAATAAAATATTACCGACCGAATGGTCTGATTGAAGTTAGCATGAGAAGTTTTTGAAAGTCAAGCATTTTTCAGCCTTGAGTCATGAACTAGGCATTGGGCATTGAAAAGAGTCACAAGGGCGGGGTGCTGCTCTTGCTGAGGGGAAAACTCTTCTCCCTTGCTCCCTGCTCCCTGCCTCCCTCACTCTCCATTCCTTATATTGAGAGAGTTAAAATCTGCTCGACTACCTGAGTTTTTTAGCAACAATTTCTAAGCATTTTTACTTATTGCCATGTATTATCCAGATAATCTAGCGATATACAACGAGAATACGCTGGACGTTTGATCGTGCTTACAAGTAAAATACGGTAAGTGCATCGCCTTACCGGCTTTTACATGTAAAACCGCAGAAAAACCAGTTAAAAGTTGAGTTTAGCAGAGCAAGTGACCCATAAACAGTTCTCAAAGTCTGTTTCAGCTAAATGCCAGTTGTCATGCTTTCCAAAACTTCCAGACAGGTTTTAAGTTGTCCAGGAATCCTCTGCCCTAACTTTTAGCTGGATAACCTTTGTGTCACTCATCCCTTGAGAAACACAATAACTTGCCATCATTAGCTCTGTCTACCACTGGGCTATAGTTTGGCACAGTTGCTGCTCTCTAGCACTGAAGCTTTAGCTGACTTTCAGTTTTAGCTGTCCGTAGTTAAGTCAGTGAACAGTTATCAAGGCTTCGTTTGGGGATTTAAACCCTAATCTACGCTGCTCACTTATAGAAGTGGCAAACTCAACAGGACTTTGATAACTGATAGCTAATAACTAATTGTTGAAACCCACGAAGAGTATGCACTATTTATTACTACCGTTCTTAAGCTTTTTTGTTGGCATCATCGTTGGTTTAACGGGAATTGGCGGAGCCTCTCTCATCACCCCAATGTTGATTTTTGTTTTCCAGGTTCCGCCTTCCATCGCTGTGAGTTCTGATGTTGTGGCTGCCACATTGATGAAGATTGTTGGTAGCGTCAAGCATTGGGAACAGAAAACCCTTGATACAGAAGTTGTCAAATGGTTGGCATTTGGGAGTGTTCCAGGCTCACTATTCGGGGTGGGGATTTTGCACTTCATTAAACGTACAGGTGAGTATAACCTAGATAACATTTTGCTCCGTTTGCTTGGCGGGATGATTTTGCTAGTCACAGTGTTAGCACTAGTGCAATTGTTGTTATTGACTTTCTTACCCAAATTTAATTTACCCGAACTGCCAAAATTAGACTTAGAAACTAGCTTTGGGCGCTGTGTGACAATAACTTTGGGAGGAGTTTTAGGCTGTTTAGTCGGTCTAACAAGCGTTTCATCAGGTTCAATGTTTGCCCTAGTGCTAATTGGGTTTTTCCGCCTTGATGCACGGAAGTTAGTAGGTACAGATATTTCGCACGCAGCAATTTTACTGCTATTTACAGCCCTCGGTCACCTCAGTTTGGGAACAGTTGATTGGAGTCTGGTACTGCCTATATGGCTAGGCTCTGTGCCAGGGGTATTACTAGGCGCTAAAATCTGCCAAGTAGCTCCGCAACGCCCACTACGGTTTATCATTTATGCCATCTTGATGATGGTGAGTTGGAAATTAGTTCATCAGGCGTGACCAATTTTAGATTTTCAATTCCAAATCCAGCATCCAACATCCAACAATTGATTAACTTTTCACCCAAGGTAGTAGAGTGAATGTACCTCGTTCATACATAATGAACAGACCCAAGCCAATTAAGACAAAAGGTACGACAGCTTTACCGTAGCGACTTAAAATATAAGCAATGGTAGGCTGACGGCTTAAAAAATAAGCGATCGCACACCAAACTCCTACCATGATAAAAAATATACTTAGAATTACTCCCAAACTGGCAAGATCGTGACCAGCGAATAAAGGGATATATATACTAATATTGTCACCACCATTAGCGATCGTTACTGCTGCCACTTTATAAGTTTGGGGATGCAAAACACTTAAAATAAAAGACAACACCGGGTTAGTAGGTGTAGACTGCCTAAAATCACTGCTAACTGTTTGAACTGTGATAGTTTCTTCTTTTCTGTATATTAATTGCTGAAGACCAATTGCTATTGGTAGCAGTCCTAGCAATCCTATCCATTCCCGCTGTACAACCAAACCACCAAAAAATCCTGGTAAGCTAGCGATAATAATGGCTGTAAAACCTAAATATTGACCAAGTAAGATATGCCGTCGCCGAAAATTAACATCTACTTGTGAAAAAAATATTAACAATATAATGATGTCATCTATGTTAGTGGCGATGAAGGCAATTATCCCTTCACTGAAGGCTGTTCCTAGCTTACTCATCCTGGATTTTTAGAACCTACGATTTATCACCATACCAAATTAACTAATTTGTAATTCGTAATTATTGAGTTTAAGTCGCCCACTAAATTGTCTTTCTTGGTGGTCGAGAATAAAGTTGGGGTCTAAATCACAAACTAATTGAATTACTAATGACATTAGCGAGTCCGCAAGCGTCATTATCAATTACGAATTATTCTAACTTCCTGGCACAACTAAGATTTAAAATGACAAAGTAATTATTCTCATAAAGAGGATTTTGTCAATGCCTAGACTTACGGTTCCACCTAATTTCATTGGTACTTCCGGTATCGATAGTTTAGTCGCACAAGAGTCAAATGCATCTGTGGCGATTGGTATTAATATTTTAAATCCAGGTGTGATTAGTACATTTTCAGGAAACGACAGTATTACTGGTACTGGTACTGGTACTGTTAATCTTAAGACTAGCAAAGCTGGTACTGGCATCGGCATCAACAACAGTGGTACTCTCAATGCAGGGAGCGGAAGTGACACTATAACTGGCACTGGTATTGGTGGCAGCTTTTCCAACAACATCGGAACTGCAATAATTGGCAGCAGCCTTGGAGAAGCTACTGCTGGCGGTATTGCCTATGGCATTTATGGGCAAGGAATCATCAAGACTGGCGATGGGAATGACAAAATTATCGCTACCAGTAATATCGATAAAGTTCAACAGAAAGTCACTATCGGTGGCGGTATCCGCTTTGAACTAGGGACTGGAAACGACTACTTCAAAGGGTTTGGGTCTGCAATTGTTGATGGCGGAAATGGTTTTGACACCCTTGATGTGAAGGCTTTCAAGCGTTCTGAAGTTAGTGTATCTGGTGTTATTTCTGGCAATAGTTTAAATCCTGCCAACATTACCTTCAACAACAATGGAAACCTGATTACCCTTTTAACAACTGGCTTTGAGAATTTTATCTTTGCAGATAGCTCTTTCTCCTACAGCAATTTGACCTGAAATGATAATTACCACAATTAAATTGTATACAGCATGTATACAATTTAATTGTGAGTAAAGTAATGTAGCTTCGGCTTTTGATGCCTTGCTTAATGATTTAGTGAAAATTAGTTTTTGAACGAATCGCGTCAGAGAAAGTGGCTGACCACAGGGTAGGATGCTTCCCAATATGTAAAAGCATGTCTATGTTTATCTTAAAATATGAATGAGTTAGTTACTGCAATTACTACAGGGGCAATTGCATTCATTGCCACTAATATTGATGATATTGTCATTCTATTGTTGTTTTTTTCTCAAATCAATGCTAGCTTTCGCCCCCGGCATATAGTTGCTGGTCAGTTTCTCGGTTTTACGGTTCTGTTAATCCTTAGTCTTCCTGGTTTGTTTGGTGGGTTAGTTTTATCAAAAAGCTGGATTGGATTACTTGGTTTACTACCAATATCTATAGGTATCAGTAGTTTAGTGAATAGTGAAGAAGATTCATTAAAAGAAGTTGTAGTGGAAACAGAAGAAGCTGAAGCATCAACAATTACTAGCTTTTTTTCTCACCAAGCTTATAGTGTAGCAGCCGTTACAGTTGCCAATGGTAGCGATAATATTAGTGTCTACGTACCTTTATTTGCTAGTAGCAACTTAGAAACTTTTGTGGTAATTATAGGATTATTTTTTATATTATTAGGAATTTGGTGCTACGCTGCATACAAATTAACTAACAACAGAGTCATCGCTGATGTATTGACTCGCTATGTTAATAATATTGTGCCTTTTGTTCTTATAGGATTAGGCGCTTTTATTGTATTAAAAAGTGGAGCTTTGAGCTTAATAAAGCTAGCTGCTAGTTGTTTCTGCTTGATAATTTTGGTGAAAAATAATGAAAGTGCCGATGAAATTGGCGAAAATTCTAGTAGATAATCAAGCCAATTTTAGATTTTGATTTAGATCAAAAAACTCAAGTACAAAATCTAAAATCTAAAATTGGTATGCGGAATCAAACTTTACTCAACCATTCATTCTCTTCTGGGTCTTTGAATAGTGAAGTACTGAGGTAACGTTCGCCAAAGCTAGGCTGTATCATGACGATTAAACGACCTGCATTTTCTGGTCGTTGTGCCACTTGAATAGCCGCATATAAAGCAGCACCAGTAGAAATCCCTGATAATAATCCTTCTTCTTTTGCGAGACGACGGCTGTAAGCGATCGCTTGCTCATCCGCTACCTGAATCACTTCATCCACCAGTTCTGGACGGTAAATTGCTGGGACAAATCCCGCGCCGATCCCCTGTATTTTGTGAGGGCCTGATTTACCACCTGTTAATACCGGACTGCTGCTTGGTTCAACTGCGATCGCTTGAAAACTCGGCTTCCGTTTTTTAATAACTTCTGCAACTCCCGTAATCGTCCCACCAGTACCTACTCCCGCCACCAGAATATCCACCTGTCCATCAGTGTCATCCCAAATTTCTTCTGCTGTAGTTTGGGCGTGAACTTTCGGGTTAGCGGGGTTGCGGAACTGCTGCAACATATAAGCATTGGGCGTTTGAGCTAAAATCTGCTCTGCACGACCGATCGCTCCTCGCATCCCTTCTACCCCTGGCGTTAACTCTAGTTGAGCGCCATAAGCTTTGAGCATGGATCGTCTTTCCTGGCTCATTGTGTCAGGCATCGTTAGAATAAGATGGTACCCCTTGGCGGCCGCTACCATCGCCAGCGCAATTCCTGTATTTCCAGAAGTTGGCTCCACTAAAACTGTTTTTCCAGGGTGAATTAAGCCTGCTTCCTCCGCTGTTTCCACCATACTCGCCCCAATCCGGTCTTTCACGGAAGATGCTGGGTTCATGCTTTCTAGCTTCACTACAATCTGAGCAACCGCTCCTGAAGCCTGGGGAATCTTGTTTAATTGAACTAAAGGAGTTCGCCCGATTAACTCTGTGATATCTTTCGCTATCCGCATGTGAGTGCTCCCTCGTGTCTAAATATAATACATCGGACTTTGCTGTGCGCGAGTTTCTCTTTCCTGGCACAAGTCTTGGAGTGTATAGCGACCCAAAACCTCAATTGAGGCAGCGTTAGCTTGCTCCCAAACTTCATAAACCAGAGTCTTTTCCAGAGTCGGAGAGTCAGAGGTATCTTTCTCTTTCCGCTCGCCTTCGACCAAAGTGACAATTTCAAGTATTGTAATCTGCCAAGGTTCACGAACTAAAACGAAACCTCCTTTAGAGCCGCGTTGACTCTGCACCACACCAGCACGCCGGAGGTTGGTCAAAATTTGTTCCAGATAGCGCTCAGGTATGGGTTGCTTGGCAGTGATCTCGCTCATGGTTAGAGGAAGTTTTTTTCCGTGGTGGCTTGCCAGTTCTAAGAGCGCCAGCAGCGCGTATTCCACTTTGGAAGACAGATCCAAGAGAGCGTAGTTTTGGCTATTCAAGACTGTACTCAACATACTACGGTGAATTGAGGGACTTATCGCAGTTTATGCGAAATTAATTTTTTCCAACTGTGGAATGTGATAGCATCCCACTTACTACCCACAAAAACACTTTACTCTATCGACTTACCGTAGATTATTATCTTACATAATTCCCATGAATGACTTGATCCTTTTGTGGGAATTATCCTGAGTTTCTGTTTTCAGGGCCTCACGTACCAACAATCTCAACTGAGTATGCTACTAACTGATTTGCGAACCATTTTTGATCGTGATCCAGCAGCCCGTAACTGGCTAGAAGTATTGTTCTGTTACCCTGGACTTCAGGCCTTAGTGTTTCATCGATTGGCACACTGGCTGCATAAAATTGGAATTCCCTTCATACCTCGGTTTATCTCTCATATTAGTAGATTTTTAACCGGGATTGAAATCCATCCTGGGGCATTAATTGGCCAGGGAGTGTTTATTGATCACGGGATGGGAGTTGTGATTGGTGAGACAGCGATCGTGGGGGACTATGCCCTAATTTATCAAGGTGTCACCCTTGGTGGGACTGGGAAAGAAAGCGGCAAACGCCATCCAACTTTAGGCTCTCATGTAGTTGTGGGAGCGGGTGCAAAGGTATTGGGAAATATTCAAATTGGCGATCGCGTCCGTATTGGAGCTGGTTCTGTGGTGCTGCGAGATGTACCCAGTAACACTACTGTAGTTGGGATTCCAGGGCGCGTGACTCGTCAGAATAACTCGTCTACCAATGTTCTGGATCATGATAAAGTACGCGACGTAGAAGCTGAAGTCATCCGCGCTTTATTTGAACGCGTCAAGTCTCTAGAGAAACAGTTCGAGCAGTTGGAACAATCAAGTTTGCCCCCAACTGAGCTTGGCGACGAACCAACCGACAACCCTAAGAGCAAAAATTCTGATGGGATGATTGAAGATTTTCTTGATGGTGCGGGAATTTAGGGAATGGGGCATTGGGAAAAGGCAGGGGGCAAGGGGGAGAATAAAAAATTACCTCTGCCTCTTCCCCACTCCCCTCTTTAAAATATCCATAGCCTCTTAGAACCTGATATAAATATAATACTACGGTTAGTTTATCGGAGAATAGTTTTATATACTATGGTGTCTTTGTACACAAGCTTATCTAGCTCAAGCAGTAATAATACTAAGCAACTTTTTGCCCGTAGATCATTTCTGCCAGAGCATCATAACGAACTTTGGAAGATTGAAATGGGTTTTGTCAGGACTTTTACCTATCTGGAAGATGGTACAACTGTCGCTCTAGGATTGTGGGGTCCTGGAGATATCGTTGGTAAGAGTTTGTCAAAAATAGAACCTTATCAGATGGAATGCCTAACTAAAGTGGAGGCGACAATCTTACCTTTAGAAGAGTGGACTCAACTAACAGAAACTCTACTTGCTCATATCCAGCAGGCTCAAGAATTGATGATCATTCGTAGTCATAAAAAAGTGGATACTATGCTCATCAAGCTGTTGGCATGGTTATCCAAAAAATTTGGTTCGGAAGTTGAAAAGGGACGTTTAATAGATATGCGTCTGACTCATGAAGACCTCGCGGAAATGCTCGGTTCAACTCGTGTAACCATCACTCGTGTTCTTGGGCAGTTTGAGCAAGAGGGCTTGATTAATCGTCTTTCCCTGCATCGAATTGTGCTGCGAGAAGAAGAAATTTGGTACTACGAAATTTAGATTATTTCAACACAACCAGTTATCACCGTCAGCATAGTTTATAGTTCTCCAAGTCAGGAGCCAGAATAAAAATTGGTTTCTCTGTCCTTCAATTACGAATTACGAATATTCACTTAGCGATCGCATCGCGTCTCGTAGAGAAGCAGGAGGGAGTCTTCTCCCAAGGGGAGACGCCAAAGGCGAACGAGCGTCATTACGAATTATTGACTTAGCGATCGCTATAAATACTAGACAAATCCAGCCAAATCGGTAGCCCCAGTTTTTCTAAATAACTCAGGCTAGAGTAGAGTTGCTTTGTTCTCCCCCACAAATCCAAATCAAACCAGCCATCATCTTCCGTATCGGGTTGAAGTAACGCACTGGTGATATTGACTGTTAGTCCATAACGAGAAACTAACTCGGAAATCACTGGTTCTTCGTAATAGGATTTTAAGATGCACAGTTGCAAGCGCAATCGATTAGTTTGACCCAGAGAAATCCATTGCTGGAATTGTTCTTGCCATTGATTTGTCAGCCATGCAGATTCTTTGGGACTCAGTTTGCTAGCTGGATTGGGGAAAGGTAGAGAGTGCTGGTTGGGTTGAATGTGGTTAGCGATCGCTAGTTGCAGCAAATTCACTCCCAATCCTTGCAAGTAAGATAGGCTATTTGTCAGTTTTTGGGGATTTCCTGAAAGTTCCAAATCAAACCAGCCATCGCTGTCACTGTCAGATGTCAGGGATGCAGCTTTAATATTGACAGTTAAACCATAACGAGATACCAGTCGGGAAATTACAGGTTGCCTGTGATATCGCTGAGGCACGAGAATTCGACTGTGGACTGAAGCGGGTTCTACAGATTTACTCTGAGACATCAGATTAATTCCCAATAGCGATGCCTACGGTGGTCAGTGAGCGGCTGGTGAGCGGCTTGCCCTGACTTGTGCCGAGCGGAGCCGAGGTAGCGTTGCCGTACCACTTGCCTACGGCACGCTACGCGAACGTGAAAGCAAGCTACGCGCAGCATCTCGTAGAGAAGTGCACGCTGCGCCTACCCAATTTTTGGGTTCGGCAGAGAATCTTGCTGATGCCGTACCCCTACAATTCAACTGTGCCTGCTTGGATGTCAGCCTCATAGAGATTTTCATCTTTTTGACTCTGATTAAACTACGGTAATTATATCTACTTAGTGTATTTAATTGTTATGTAAAGGAGATTCTCACAAAGACCACAAATAGACAATAAGTAAATTCACGTAAATTATACGCAATTTCTATTTGGTACTAGTAGCCAAAACAATTGACAATTTACTACATATTATTTAAGTGTTTACACAAAAAAACGCTATTTAAAATCCTCTAATTTAAATAGATTCAATGGCTAGTCGTCTATTGTATTAATTGTGATACGTAACAATATTTACAAGTTGATCAATCATTGTAATTAATGATGACTGTAAAACTAGGGACACGCAGGCAAAAACCTAGCAACAGAATTCATCTGCCTAATCTTTATTTACCTTTCAAGAAACAAGGCGGCAAATAAGAGGATTTTACTTGTTTCTTTGATTGGTATGGATGGCATATTGCCAAGTCCAGAGTAATAAATATTTTTTGGTATTTAAGCTAAATATTAAGTAAGTAAGCGGGAATAAATCAAAGTAAATTAAGTAATGTAAAAATTATTGAGATTCTTTTGTCGTGAGGATTTCAGCCGCTCTCTACGTTCGCGCAGCGTGTCGCAGACAGACACTAAGCGTAGCTTGCTTCCCCAAAGAGGTACACTACAAACCTTTAATTATTTATGCCCTCTACTTAGCAAACTGATAAGTTAGCGCTGGTAAGATCACACAAACTTTAAATTTTGAGTTCATATCATCAAACCCCGCTGCTCCTTACGCTGTTAGGATATTTATCAGTATAGGATAGTCGCTTAAGTTTTAATTATAAATTTAAATGATTAATATTAAGAAGTTTAATAGAATTGACTTTCTAGTTTTGATTGCCATTGTCATTATTGGTCTTATACATTTACCTTTTCCATTTGACGGAGATCAAGCATTTTTTCGGCTAGGTGCTTTAGAGATACAACAAGGAAAGGTTCTCTATCGTGATTTTTGGGATGTGAAGCAACCGGGGATTTTTTACTTTTATTTTTTGGCAGGAACTTTTTTTGGTTTTAATGAGATTGGCATTCATCTCTTTGAACTTATTTACATGTTGTTTTTTTCTATAGTATTGTTGCTGAGTCTCAAAAGCTATTTTCGGCATCAGAGAATCGCAAGTCTAGTACCTCTGTTAACGGTTGGCGTTTATTATACTGTTTCAGAACCTTGGCATCTTACTCAAGTGGAGGCACTGGTTGGTTTTCCTTTATTCATTTGTCTTTGGCTAACTTATCAATCTTTTAAATATGAAGGAAAGCTAAGATTTTTTCTACTTTCACTGTCAGGCTTGATTGGTGGAATTGTCCTCATATTTAAATTAATGTTTTTGCTAATATTGCTTTCATTTTGGCGGTTAGTCCTTCGAGCTTTTGGTGTTAATAATAATACTTTTAAATCACCATTGAGTTAATCAGCACAATTTTTAGCGTTCGCAAGTGGAAATCGCGTAACTCATTTGCTACTCATTTTTGGCGATCGCACTTAATAACTTACTTTGAATTTAACAGTTTATGAAAATCAAATAGGTACACGCTCACTTTTTAATTTCAATCAGAAACTACATTAATGAGAGAATAGGATTTTCTATTGACTTGGAAACCATCGGCGAGGGTGTCTTGTGCCATAAAAATTCGTGAACAAAGGACGCCTGACTTAACAAATAAGCCAGGTAGCCGTTTAGCTACTCCTGTTAACTGACGATTTTCTGGCTAATGGCCTCTCCAATCTCCATCAGTGTCTCTTCCTCTTCTGGAGTAAATTCGTAGGGAATCGGCTTGGCAATGCCCAAAGTACCATGCAATTGGCCATTCAACATCAGCGGCACCGTGATGGAGCCTTCTACCTTGGTTTCTTTTGCCGAGGGTCTGGCCACCCCCGATTCGTCGGTTTGCAGGTTGCAAATCTGTACGGGTCGCTTGCGTTCGGCGGCGACACCAGCCATCCCTTTGCCAATAGTAATTACCGTCATTTTAGGCAACATGAATTCCGGAATGCCCTGGTAAGCCTTTAGGTGCAATAACTGGCTGTCCTGATCTAGGGTATGGATGGTACCTGTAGAGCAGTCGAAAGCAGCCAGGATTTTGGTCAGCAACCGATTCCAGTCGATGGCAGACCCTTCGTCGGCTAGAGTATCAAAAATGGGTTTGCTATCTGAAGTCACAGTGGTAGGAAATAAAGTTTTATCATAAACGTGGAAAGTATTTCGCAAAATTCACTTAGTGGCGTCCGCTTTGCCCATTTTTTAGCATTTACTGTTAATCCATTGCCTTTCTTTACGCCTGCTATCGGGACAAGGTTGTTTTCGGCTTGGCAATGTTAGAGAGAAATAACTCAGGCTGATTAATTATTCTCCATTTAGGAAGAGAGCCAGCAGGTCGCCACTAAAAAATTCCATCCTGATAGCCTGTGCACAATCAGCTGATGGCAGCCTTGAAAAATGGAATCTTTATCCTTTCCCCAATTTACATTAATCAAACCCTTGTTTCTGAGTTATGGGGGTTGTGGGCTAGATGTGAAAAAATGAGGATTTTTGCTAATGGCTACGTTCTGTGGGTTCTGTTGCTTGACGATAACCAACTAACAATTCTTCTTCGCTTAAGTGGTTAGCGTAGGCGTAGCCCGCAGTAGGCATCGCAATTTATTTCGGCATAGTACTTGGATAGATGCACTGCAACGTTTCCATCCTTATTATCAGTAGCTAACGTCAGTTAACAGGGTGAAAAATTGCTAAGTGGTAAGCACATTCAGAAAAAGCTGATGAGTAAAGTAGTAAACCTGCTGTTCCAGGAATTGTCTAAAATAATTCTCCTGATCTGATGTTAAAACCCTTCATACAAATGAAGGGTTATAAGACCTAAACTTTCAGTTACTCTGAATATGGTGTGGGCTTTTAAAAGCACAGCTAGCTGTATGTTTCTATAACCTTTACCAATCACTCGCTTTAGTCTCATCCCAGACTTCCAGCTCCAAGTCGTGGAGATAGGTTAACCCGCTTTGAATTTGTGCATCTGTTCCTTGTAGTTCAAGGTCAAACCAACCATCACCGACAGCATTGGCTCCCAAAATCGCTGCCGTGATATTCACAGTCAGTCCATAGTCAGACACCAAGCGAGAAATGACAGGTTCCTGGTGATAATCCTTAGGAATTCTTAGTCGAATCCGTTTATTGGTAAGTGTATTGTCAGTAGCCATATCTGAATTATTTCAATTCTTGACAGGGATTGGTACAGAACTACCTTTAACCCTAATGGTAATTTCCTGATAGGTACTAGGTAGCTCGTACCATGTCCCATGATTTGCTTGTATCCTATTCAAAGGATAACTATAATCGCTTGATTTTTCTATTCAACATCTTTAATACGGGTTTTCCGTTCGAGAATTTCCTTGAGCACCAAGGTTACTACTGCTAGCAATGCTAATAGTACAGCCGCAGAAAAAGCAGCTTCGGTTTCATATTGTTTGTAAGCGTCTTCTACAAACAGTGGTAAGCTCTGGGTTTGGTCAGCAATGTTGCCGGATACCACCGAAACCGCCCCGAATTCACCCATTGCTCTGGCATTGGTCAAAATTAAACCGTAGAGTAAGCCCCAACGGATACTAGGCAGGGTGACGCGCCAAAATATTTGCCAATCTTTCGCACCTAAAGTTCTAGCAGCTTCTTCTTGATCTTTACCAAATTCCTCTAAAACAGGAATCACTTCGCGCGCCACAAAGGGCATACTCACGAAAGCTGTAGCCAGCACCATACCTGGAAAGGCAAAGATAATCTTGATATCATGGGCCTGGAGCCAAGGGCCAAACCACCCGTTGCGTCCGTAAAGTAGCACAATCATCAATCCTGCGACTACGGGCGAGATAGAAAAGGGCAGGTCAATAATGCTCAAAACTACAGCGCGTCCGGGAAATTTATGACGAGCGATCGCCCAAGCTGCACATAGACCAAATACTGTATTTAAAGGCAGAGAAATCACAGCTAATAACAGTGTTAACCAAGCTGCATGGAGAAAAGCTGGTCGCGTCAGGTTGGACAGAAACGGCCCAACTCCCTTGCTGAAGGCTTGGATAAAAACGTTGATTGCCGGGATGTATTGAACTAAGGCTAAATAGGCGATCGCTATACCAATCAAAACTATTGGTACCCAACTCTTCTGCTCTTTAGGCTTGGCTGTATGTGTCTCAGATGCAGATGAGTGAAAACTTGGCTTATCTACTGTCATATCGCCTTGCCCATGCTTGTAAGAAATTAATTGCCAATAGCAGTACCAACGAAATTGATAGTAAAACTATGCCAATTACTGTTGCACCAGAATAGTCATACTGCTCTAACCGCTGGAAAATCAGCACAGGTGCGATCAAATCTTGATAGGGCGTATTGGAAGAGATAATCACAGTTGACCCATATTCCCCAACTGCACGGGAGAAACCCAAGGCAACACCAGTTAAAATTGTCGGAAATAAAGGTGGCAAAATAACTTTCCAGAAGGTCTGCCATTGAGAAGCACCCAGACACCAGGAGGCTTCTTCAATTTCACGTTCCATTTCCTGAAGCACGGGTTGCACAGTTCTCACGATAAAAGGTAATGAGATAAATATCATTGCCACCGCTACTCCCGTGCGGGTAAAAGACACCTTAATTCCCAGTGGTGCTAGTAGCGAACCTAGCCAGCCATTATCGCTGTAAACTGTTGCCAAGGTTAGCCCTGCTACCGAAGTTGGCAGTGCAAAGGGTAAATCTACTGTGGCGTCAATCAAGCGTTTTAAGGGAAAGTCGTAGCGAACCAGAACCCAAGCAATCAAAGTCCCAAATACGCCATTGAGTAAGGCAGCAAATATAGCTGTCACAAAAGTGACATTATATGTTGCTAATGCAATATCACTGGTTGCGATCGCCCAAAATCTTGCCGGAGGTTCCGTACTCGCTTTCAAGAACATGGCAGCTATGGGGATAAACAACATCACCGTCAGGTATGCAATGGTGATTCGCCAAGTCCAGGGAACCCGCCCCAATCTCTTCCAGAACGGTGTTTTGCGTTCAACTTCCACAGAAGGAGATACAGTCGTCATAGTCAAAAATTCAAAATTTAAAATTCACAAGAAGTTTTTTGTCAGTGGTAGGTTGTTTTTCTACTGACCATCGACCATTGAAAAAGAGGCAAGGGAGCAGGGAGCAGGGAGCAAGGGGGATAGAACAGGAAAGGGATTCGACCTTGCGTGTTGTGTTAGCTTCCCACAGGGTAGGAGAACACAAGCCAAGAAGTGTGGGACTCAGACCCATGTTCCGCTCTGCTCAACGGCAGGAGAAAGAGGTCTTACCCCTGCCCCCTGCCCCCTGCTCTCTGCCGTCTGCCTCTTCGTTGACTAATGACTAATTACCGTTTATTTTTGGGCTTGAATCTTATCAAACACGCCCCCATCTGCGAAGAACTTCTGATCGATTGCACTCCAACCACCAAAGTCTGCAACTGTACCCAAAGTTTTTACCTTGGGAAATTTGTCTGTGACTTCCTTAGTTTGAGCTAAAGTCTCATCCACAGGTCGGAATCCCAACTTGACAAACTCTTGTTGTGCTTCTGGGCTATAGAGGTATTTCACAAAACCTTCAGCAACTTCGCGGGTTCCATGCTTATCGACGTTCTTATCCACCACAGCGATTGGATTGTCAATGGATATGTTCACATCGGGAACGACATACTCAACCTTCTCGCCTTTTTGCTGTGCCAAAATAACTTCGTTTTCGTAGTTGATTAAGACATCTCCCTGCCCTTGCTTGGCGAATGTATCAGTAGCTTCCCGCGCATCCTTAGGCAAGATTGGCACATTTTTGTAAACTTTAGTTACAAACTCAGTAGCTTTAGCCTCATCCCCACCTGTTTTAATCACAGAATCCCATAGCGCTAAGAAATTCCACTTAGCAACGCCTGACGTTTTGGGGTTAGCAGTAATCAGTTTTACACCGTCTTTAGCTAAATCTTGCCAGTTCTTGATGCCTTTAGGATTGCCTGAACGAGTGACTAATGCTGCAACTGATTTGGAGACAATACCATTGTTGGGAACTTCTTTCTCCCAACCTGGCTGAATCAATCCAGCCTTCTCAATCTTTGAGGTGTCTCCAGCTAGTGCCAGGTGAACAACATCTGCTTCCAAACCATCGATAACGGCGCGAGTTTGGGAACCAGATCCGCCATAGCTTTGCTTGAAGGTGACAGTTTGGTTATGATCTTTTTTCCACTGTGCTACAAACTTAGGAATGATGGCTTCGTGAGCCGCTTTGGTAACCGCAAACGACACAAGAGTTAGTTCAACATTATCCTTGCTTGCAGCAACAGGACTAGCAGTAGGGGTTTCAGAGGAAGAATTACTCGCAGTTCCACCGGAGCAGGCGGCAAGCGCCACACTCAAAACAGTCCCTACTAAAAAGAGCGATACAAAGCCTTTGAGCGAATTTAGTCTGAACCGATTGTTTCTATGTTCAGCAATCGCTTGTAATCTTTTCAGTGGGCGTTGCCACAAACTCATTCCATTTCCTCCACTAAATCTACAAATAATCGATGGGAATACAGTTATATACTGTTTATAATACTGGATGATTACATGTATCTAGTTGCAAACACCAAAAAACCTCACATTCTTTATCAAGAACACGGTGATTTTACCAGTTCTATGAGCAATTAAAATGCTCTGACTTTCAATTATCAAGTTGTCATCACAATCAGCTAGTTGGTGTATCAAGCAACTTGCTAGGGAATAGCTAATTTTTGAGGACAGTCTACATCTAGCGATCGCTTTGCTCAAAGCAGTGCAACAAAATCAAGTAACGTCTTGAGTGCAAGGCAATAACTGTAGTGAAAAATATCCGCCGTAACCAGATATTGCTGAGTCTGAGGGCAACCCGCGATCCGACGAGGACATGGACACTATCATGATCCGGCGAGATAACGTTAAATTACTCAATATGAAAAGCATGAAAAACAAAACCCATCTAGAAATTATCTAAATGGGAAAAATATCTGGTTAATTTTTGAATTTGCCAACAGGATGAGATTCTTAACTGAATGCATATTTCAGAGGTAATCCGTCCTGGAAAACTAGTAATTCCCCCGGTTGAATTTGTGTCCAAACTTCGTTGTCAGTCAGAGGTGTGGTAGCAATGACAGCGACGCGATCGCGTTCAGTAGTCACCTCTCGAAAATCTACAGTCATATCTTGGTCAATTAAATGGGCAGCGGCAAAGGGCGCTTGGCGAACAATGTAGCTGAGTTTAGTTGAGCAATAAGCAAAAAAGTGTTCTCCATCGGATAGCAAGTAATTAAATATACCCACTTTTGCAATTACAGCAGTAATTTCTTGCAACACAGAGTAGAGTTTCTTGATGTCAGGCTTACCCTGAGGAAAACGCGATCGTAATGTTTCTAGAATCATACAGAATGCTTTTTCACTATCGGTGTTACCTACGGCTTGATAAAAGCCCAAATTTTCCGGTTCAAAATTTGGCAAATTACCATTGTGGGCAAACACCCAATACTGACCCCACAATTCTCTGCGAAAAGGATGACAGTTGTGTAGGGCAACTTCACCCTGAGTGGCTTTGCGGATATGGGCAATGACATGGGTTGAGTGGATGGGATAACTCCGGACAAACTCCGCCACCGGAGAAGCAACAGAAGCTTGGGCATCTAAAAACATCCGACATCCCTTTCCTTCAAAGAAAGCAATGCCCCAACCATCGCTATGATGATCCGTTTTTCCTCCCCGTGCAGAAAACCCTTCAAAAGAAAAGCAAATATCCGTTGGAACATTGCAATTCATTCCGAGCAATTGGCACATGGATGTTGTAGCTCTCAATTTTTGACTAAGGCCTCAGGATCAAGATACTTCAGAATGCTGCATTGATTCTGGCGCGATCGCTTCAATCTTGGAATTTCATGCGGATTGGGCATTATCTTCTTGTCCCCGTTATGCCCCTCATCTCCCCCGCTCTGCTGTTAAGATTTTTTAACGAATTACGAATTACGAATTACGAATTATCTTAAAACATTTGCTGTAAATATTGCTCATAGCCTAGTTGTTCGAGTTTTGCTTGCTTTGCAATTACCGATTCACATAGAGTTTGGCGATATTGTTGCACTTTTTCTAGCAATTCTGGTTGATGAGTTGCGAGGATTTGTACTGCTAAAAGTCCGGCATTTTTGGCATTACCGATCGCCACTGTTGCCACGGGAATACCCGCAGGCATTTGTAAAATAGAATACAAAGAATCCACACCTTGTAAATTCCGGGTGGGTACAGGAACACCGATCACAGGAAGAGGAGTTAAAGACGCTACCATTCCAGGGAGATGAGCAGCACCACCGGCACCAGCAATAATTACCTTAATACCGCGTTGGTGTGCAAGTTGAGCATATTGCACCATGCGTTCTGGGGTTCGGTGAGCAGAAACGATCGCTACTTCACTCTCAACGCCAAATTCTTCACAAACTGCGATCGCATCTTTCATAGTGGGCAAATCGGAATCGCTGCCCATGATAATACCAACTAGGGGAGTCATAATAATTCAAAATTCAAAATTTAAAATTCAAAATTATTTGAGCTAGCTTATGAAAGCTAGGTGATGGGGATCATCATCTCATCTATTGGCGTTGTTTGAATTGATTCACTGATGTTGGTTGCATCTAAAATCAGATTTAGCTATCTTCTCGTCAGTATGATGACCCAAACAACGCAAAATCCTGTAGATATTATCAATGCTAAAGTGCCTGGTTACAAAGATTTGCAGATGCTCTTGGTTAATCAAGAGGGCATAATTGAGCAAATCTTGCCAATGGCAACAGTCGCGACGCACAACCGTGCATCTGTAATAGATGTTGCAGGCGACTGGATTTCATTGGGTGGCGTCGATTTGCAAATTAACGGTGCGTTGGGTTTGGCATTTCCTGATTTGACGGCTGAAAATGCTCATCTACTCCAGAAAATAATGCAATTTTTGTGGGATGTCGGGGTAGATGGATTTTTACCGACACTTGTGACAACTTCAGTAGAAAAGATTCAGCGATCGCTTGCTGTGATTGCTGATGTTATCCCCAGTCAACAAGCAGGTGCCAAGATTTTCGGAGTACATCTAGAAGGCCCATTTTTGAATTACCAAAAGCGCGGCGCACACCCGGCGGAGTACTTGTTACCCTTAACAATTGACGAGGTAAAGCGGGTTTTGGGAGATTATGCCCACATTGTAAAAGTCATCACCTTAGCGCCGGAATTAGATCCCACTGGCGAAGTAATTCCATATTTGCGTTCTTTGGGGATTACCGTTAGTTTAGGACATTCTCAGGCAACAGCTATCCAAGCGCAACTTGCTTTTGAACTTGGTGCAACGATGGTAACTCATGCTTTCAATGCCATGCCTCCATTACATCACCGCGAACCAGGATTATTAGGGGCAGCAATTACCCATCCTAATGTGATGTGTGGTTTTATTGCTGATGGTGAACATGTTTCGCCCACGATGCTGCAAATTTTACTTTGCGCTAGCTATCAAGAAAAAGGGCTGTTTCTTGTGAGTGATGCCCTTTCACCTCTGGGGCTACCCGATGGCGTGTATCCTTGGGACAGTCGGCAAATTGAAGTTAAAAACGGTACGGCACGACTGGCTGATGGCACTTTATCGGGGACGACTTTACCCTTATTAGTGGGAGTGCAGAATTTGGTGAAGTGGGGGATTTGTAACGTAGAGACTGCCATTTTACTAGCTACAGATGCACCTAGACAAGCGATTGGTTTACCAGGAATTGCCAAGAGTCAAGCCGCTAATTTATTACGCTGGCATTGGGATGAAGCGACAAAAGAATTAACTTGGCAGCGATTATTGGGCTAAATTTGGCGTCAACAAGGAGACAGGGGAAGAAGCGTTAATATACTCAGTAAAAATGTACATTTATGAGATAGACATCATAAACCAATGGATATAGCTCTACTCGTTAAATTTCTCGCTCCCTGTCTGCCATTTCTGTTAAATGTGGGTAATAAAGCCGTAGAAGGGGCATCTCAAAAAGTAGGTGAAGATGTTTGGAATAAAGCCAAAGCTATTTGGGCTAAGTTATATCCCAAAGTAGAAGCAAAGGAAGCTGCGAACGAAGCAGCAACGGATGTGGCGCAAAAGCCAGAGGATGAAGATTTACAAGCAAGTTTGCGAGTGCAACTCAAGAAGATTTTAGAAGCGGATACAGCACTTGCAGAGGAAATAGCTAAGATTTTGCAAGCATCGACTGACAAACCCGGAGACAATATTCAGGTCAGCGCTAATGCTTACGACCAAAGTACGGTAAAGCAAGTTGGGAAGATTGACGCAAACCAAGTAAGTTTTTAATTGAGTAGGGTGGACAGAGTACTGCCCACCCTAAAAATTTTGATATTTCGAGTTCCGAACACAAACTGCCGAGTTCCGAACACGAACTGCCGAGTTCTGAGCACGAACGGCCGAGTTCTGAGCACGAACTTCCGAGTTCTGAGCACGAACGGCCGAGTTCACAGCCACAATATCAAGCAAAATTTTTACCTACTATGAGCAATGACAGAGGAACCCAGCCCCAGTAACTCGAACAATATTGAGATGAATCTTACTGCCTACGGTGACAGTAAGGTAACTCAAGTAGGACAGATAAACGCAGCAGAAGTCAAGATTATTGTTGACCGAATAGAACCAGTACTAGAGCGATTACAACAAATCTCTCAACTAGAATCGCCCGGGGTTCTCAAAGCAGGCAACCCTAATAAAAGTTTGGCTTACTGGCAGGGACGGAAAACAGAAATTGACCAAATACAGCAATGGTTAACTGATAAAAATACATTCCTAATTGGCATAGAAGGCATTGGTGGCACGGGTAAATCGATGCTAGCTGCTAAAATTTATGACGAAATTGAGGGTTTTCCTAAGCGATTTTGGGCGGATGTTAGTTATGGGGCAGGTTTTAGCGATTTAGCCCGGCAAGTCCTCAGTAAATTTGGCTTTCCGGTTCCAGAACAAGAAGCGCAATTAGTGGACGCGGTGGTTAAGTGTTTGCGATCTGGTCAATATTTACTCATTATTGACAACCTGGAGAGCTTATTACAGCCAGATAGAGAGTGGGGAAGTCAATTCTACGGCGACTTTTTCAATGCTTGGGTGGAATATGGCGGTAATAGTAAGGTAATAGTTACCACTAGGGAAAAACCGGAATTACCAAAATTTACATGGCTACCTCTGAAAGGTTTGCAAGTCGCAGAAGGGATAGCACTTTTAACTACATTAGGCATTCGCGGGGATTTAGAAGATTTTGTCAAATTGGTAGATGGGCATCCCCTGCTGTTAAAATTGGTCGCAGATTTATTAAAAGAAGAATACCCCCAAGACGCGGATTTAAGACGATTGGCAGATTTAGGCTTAGGAAATTTGCGGCAGTTGCTGACAGATTCCCAAGTGGTAGGTGTCCATCGCCGGGAAAATGTGGGGATGGTGTTGGTGTTGGATGCCAGTTTTGAGCGATTGAGTGAATTGCAAAAGGCTTTATTACTCAATATCAGCGTTTATCGTGGTGCTGTTGATAGTAAAGCAGCCGTGGCGGTGTTGCCTGGAAGTTCAGAAAAAGAGATTGAGGAAGAATTGAGGAATCTGGTTAAGCGTTCTTTGCTGTTAGAAAAACTTAATGGTAAGCGGCAGTTTGAGTTTCAGCCAGTGGTGTTAGAGTATGCACAGTATAAGGCTGGTGATCAGAGCGAGGCGCATCAACGAGCTATCAATTATTATCTTTTGAATGTCAAAGAACAACCTTGGCAGACTAAAGAAGATATCAAGGAGTATCTAGAAATTTTCTATCACAGGTATCAACTAGAAAATTATGACTCGGCATTTGATCTATTAGCGTTTTGTGATGATTTTTTGAAATTGCGGGGTTATTACACCATCCAAGTTGACTTATATGGGCAGTTGATAGCAGCTTGGGGAAAAACTGGCGAGAGAGAAAATCGGAATTATCGGGCTGCTCTCAATAATTTGGGTGTTGCTTACAATTATCAGGGGCAGTATGAACGGGCGATTCAGTTTTTAGAGCAGTCTTTAGAAATAGCTAGGGAAATAGACGATCGCAATACTGAAGGCTTACCCTTAGTGAATTTGGGTGTTGCCTACAATTATCAGGGGCAGTATGAACGGGCGATTCAGTTCTTGCAGCAGTCTTTGAAGATAGCTAGGGAAATAGGCGATCGCAATACTGAAGGCTTATCCTTAATGAATTTGGGTAATGCTTACGATTATCAGAGGCAGTATGAACGGGCGATTCAGTTCTTGCAGCAGTCTTTAGAAATAGCTAGGGAAATAGGCAATCAAAATACTGAAAGCTTATCCTTAATGAATTTGGGTAATACTTACTTCTCCCTGGGACAGTATGAACAGGCGATAGATTTCTTCCAGCAGTCTTTAAAAATAGCTAGGCAAATAGGCGATCGTGATACTGAAGGCTTATCTTTAGCTAATTTGTGCAATCCTTACTTCTCTCTGGGGCAGTATGAACAGACGATTGAGTTCTTAGAGCAGTCTTTAGAAATAGCTAGGGAAATAGGCGATCGCAATGGGGAAGGAAGCGCCTTAGCTAATTTGGGTAATGCTTACAATTATTTGGAGCAGTACCAACAGGCGATAGATTTCTACCAGCAGTCTTTGGACATTGCTAGGGAAATCGGCAATCGCAATGGGGAAGGAAGCGCCTTGGGCAATTTAGGCGTTGCTTACTACTCTTTGGGGCAATATGAACAGGCGATTGAGTTTTACCAGCAGTCTTTGGACATTGCTAGGGAAATCGGCGATCGCAATGGGGAAGGAAGCGCCTTGGGCAATTTAGGCATTGCTTACCGTTCTTTGGGGCAATACCAACAGGCAATTGAGTTTTACCAACAGAGATTGAATATAGCCAGAGAAATCGCCGATATTCGAGGGGAAGCTCATTCCTGGTTTAATTTAGGTCTGTCATTAGAAAACGTCAATCGAGAATCAGACGCGCTGGGTGCTTATCGTAATGCCCGCGAACTTTATCAGACAATGGGACTTGATGCTAATGTGCAACTTTGCAACAATGCAATTGAGCGGATTTCTCAACCAAAAACGCCTGTAGTCTCTCGTCGTGGGTTTTGGGGGTGGTTGCGTCGGTTATGGCGTTGGGTATGCTCTTGGTTTCGGCGGTAAAATAAGGTGTAGGACTAGTGATGAACATAAATTTAAGATTACTAGAAGTATTTCAAACTGATGAATTCTCTCTAGAGGAAATTACAGAGGAAGCAGAATCCTTCTACATTGCTCTAATTCTCTACAAATCATCTTCAGATAAATCTGATTATCAACCTTTGTACCAAGAAAGCTTTGTTTTGATTAAAGCTGCTTCTTTAGAGGAAGCAAAAGCAAAAGCTTTGAATCATGGTAAAAATGAAAGCGTCAGCTATACAAATGAGAATGGAGAAACTATTACTTGGTCTTTACAGCAAGTAGTAGACGTGAATTCAGTTTTGGATGATGACTTTGATTCATTTGAGGATATTGTTGATTTATATGCTCGACATTTTCGGAACTATGAGGCTTACCAATCATTTGAGCCATTATTGTCTAAAGAGCAATTTGGAGAATAGTTATAAAATCACGCGATCGCTCTTGTCGATTCTCATCACTGAGCCAAAAGCGATCGCAATTGTTTTTACTTGCATTGACTCCAATGAAACCTAAGTTAAATTAAGTATTTTGCCTGTTATTGAGTTTTGCGCGTCTGGGCTGGAATTCGGCACTCTAACTCCTCTGTGCACCTAAGTATCCTTGCATCTGGGCAGACTATCATCTGGAAAAATCTGGAAGAGCACTCCTGTGGGTTCCTATCAATGATAATTTTAAGCATTGGGAACCCCTAAAAATCAAAGTTTATGAACGCAGCCGACGACAAAACAATTGTTCGCGAGTATTTCAATTCCACAGGGTTTGACCGTTGGAAGCGAATCTACGGCGATGGCGAAGTCAACAAAGTCCAACTAGACATCCGCAATGGACACCAGCAAACTGTAGATACAGTTCTCGGTTGGCTGAAGGCTGATAACAATTTACCAGAGCTATCAATTTGTGATGCTGGGTGTGGTGTCGGTAGTCTCAGCATCCCCCTGGCGGTAGATGGTGCCAAAGTCTATGCCACCGATATTTCTGAAAAAATGGTGGAAGAAGGTAAAGATAGAGCCAAGCATACCTTGGGTAATGCCGAAAATCCCACTTTTGCTGTGCAGGATTTGGAATCTTTGAGTGGTAGTTACCATACTGTTATTTGCTTGGATGTTCTCATCCACTACCCCCAAGAAAAAGCGGATGAGATGATATCTCACCTCTGTTCTTTAGCACAGTCGCGGATAATTCTCAGCTTTGCACCGAAGACCTGCGCCCTGACTATACTTAAGAAAATTGGCAGTTTCTTTCCTGGCCCAAGTAAAGCCACTCGTGCATATTTACACCGTGAGGCTGATGTCGTGAAAATTTTAGAAAGTAATGGTTTTTTGTTACAACGAGAGTCGATGACTCGGACTCGTTTTTATTTTTCCCGCCTACTGGAAGCTACACGTAAGTGAAGCTAAAATTGCAGCAAGATGAATAGTATAGCAATTTTCAATTGTGTGGAATAAAGACCGTTGCTAGAGGCGCACAGATGTGCGCCTCTAATGTGTGTTGCATCCATAAACGCGAGAACCGCTATGTAACTTTGCTGCAATTTGACAATCTCAAGGGTTAACATCGGGAAATATCGCATTTGGCAAGTAGATTGATATACTGGAACCTTTGTGAAAGTCAGGTTAAAATCGCTAGCAAAGTGTAAATCTGAAGTGAAACTATGAAGACTGCTGAAAAATTAGCTGCCGGTTGGCTATTGACACTCGGATTCATGTTTGTAACGCTATCAGCAACAGCGGTATTTGAAAAATTTGCTACACGTAAGGCGATCATACTACCCAAAGATGAGTATGAGTTTAACGCACCTAATAGTACTTATGAAGATGATAATACTGCTGTAGGTGGTCTCATTTTCGGCGTTCCTACCCTAACACTGGGCACATGGTTAGCATTAGGATTGTACCGTCAAAGTCGGCAGGAGAAAAAGGCGATTAATCAACAAGTTAGCGATCGCCTGCAATCGATTTTTTATGAGATGCTACAAGAAAATCATGGGCGTGTAACTGTTTTAGGCTTTGCTATGCAATCACAACTACCCGCAGCCAACGCCAGACAATATTTAGATGAAAAAGCTAAAGAATTCAATGCAAACTTTAAGGTAAATGAAGAAGGGGCTGTATCATATCATTTTGATGTCTAATTGTCATTTGTCCTTTGTCTTTTGTTATTTGTCCCTTGTTATTAACTAATGACCAATGACTAATGACTAATGACTAATGACTAATGACTAATGACTAATAATAAATTTACGGCTAGGTCTAATGACGCAGATTTTTTTGACCGTAGCTGCCATTTTAGGCGGTTTATCAGTTGCTGCTGGTGCTTTTGCTTCCCATGCCTTGCGGGAAAAAATTAGTGAGCGATCGCTAGAAATTTTTGAAACTGGTGCTCGTTACCAAATGTATCATGCTCTGGCACTTTTCTTAGTAGCGATACTAATTAGTCGTACTGAATCCCCTCAACCCACTCTCATCGCCAGTGGATGGCTGTTTCTCATTGGCATAGCTATTTTCTCAGGTAGCTTGTACGCCCTTAGCTTAACCGGTATTAAATCCTTAGGAGCGATCGCACCACTAGGTGGTGCAGCCTTTCTTGCTGGTTGGGGTGCTTTAGCTTTTGCTGCTTGGAATTTGAAGTTGTAAAAAAGTTAGAAGTTAGGAGTTTTTAACTCCTAACTCCATTTATTGGAAGCTCTTTGCGGAACTTTTCCCGACTGGATGAAGCTGATATGAAAGAGATAGATATTCATGAAGGTATTGATAATACGCTATTAATTCTGAATCATAGACTTCAACGAGAAATTGAAGTAATTAAAGAATATGGAAATTTTCCTTTAGTTGAATGTTATCGAGCACAACTAAATCAGGCATTTATAAATATTCTTAGTAATACAATTGATGCTCTCCTAGATCAAAAATCTCATTTAGTTAAAAGTAAAAAGATTATTATATATACATTAAAAATAGATGATGTTTATATTAAAGTAAGGATTAGAGATAACGGTTCTGGAATTGCACCAGAAATTAAAAATAAACTGTTTGACCCTTTTTTCACAACTAAGATAGTAGGTAAAGGTACTGGGTTAGGTTTAAGTATTTTTTATCAGATAATTGATAAACACCAAGGTAAAATAGAAGTAATATCGGAACTTGAACAAGGAGCAGAGTTTGCAATCATTTTACCTATTAAAACACAAACACATTAGTACTGCTATCTATAGTAAACATAGAATTTAAAATTCCCACTATATGTATGTTTTTTAAAAGTTATAAACTCATAATTCATAGCTCATCACTCTCAGGCGTACCAACAAATTATGCAAAGCCACATTAGCTGAAGGTGCTTCAGCTAATGGACTGGATTCAGATGCTTCTTGCAACTTATTACACAGAAGTTCATATTCTCTTTGATGAAAGGCTACATTAATATCTGACAAAATAGACCTTTCTGCACCTGCTAACTTTTGGGCGATTAAATCGGGAATATATGGTAAATTAAAAACCTCATTAAGCTTAATTAAATTAGCTTCAACTAGTCCTGTTTGCATCAGATAAATCCCAGTCAATAGGACTCGATAAACATAAAGTAATGGTTTGATGCGATGCGTATGTTCTTTTTCAAAAAGTTTCCATTGTGTTGCGGCAAAACCAATATAATGATGGCTATGATAACGGGTAATGCAATTTTTAGCAATAAATTTTAATTCCTCATGTTCGGGTGAAGTTGTTAATATTAAAGGTGAGTATAGTTGTTCTAACACATAACCATTCTTTTTAAGTAGCATAAAAAAGAATTTTTTGACATCATGAGTGACTAAATCAATTTCTAAAGATTCGCGAACTTCTGAAACTTCAATAGTTTCATTCCTAGTCTCTAAACCCACTACTTCTTGAACTGGTAAAATATGCACACCACGCAAATCATAATCAGAATCAGGTGACGGAAAGCCATATAAGTGGGAACCACTAATGATGGTGAATAAAAGCGGGTAAGGCTGTTGCCCAATAATTGTGTTAATTGAAGGTTGAATATTCATAATGTGCCGTTTACTTGCTTATCTCGGTTCGCCTGTTTCTTTAGAACATCTTCTGTATAAACCAGAACACTCTCTGATAGTCCAGAGTTATCAACCCCGCGAAATGACCTCTGGGGTAGTAAATGCAGATGGCTTTGGTGTGGGTTGGTATCATATTCAAAAAGATACTAACCCTTTTGTCTACAAAAATACCCTGCCTATTTGGAATGATATAAACTTACCCAGTCTCAGCCGTTATGTTGAATCAAAGTGTGTACTTGCTTATGTCCGCAGTGCTACATCAGGACAAACCGTAGATTTTGCTAATTGTCAGCCCTTTAACCATCAACAACAACTATTTATTCACAATGGACGAATCGAAAATTTCCGGAAAACATTATATAGAAAAATTCGCAGCACTTTAACCCAAGATTTTTACGAGAAAATTAATGGTAGTACTGACTCCGAACACATTTTTGCATTATTACTTTCGCAAAGTCAAATTAATAAACATCGACCTCCAGAGTATGCTTTACGCAGCACATTATTAACGCTTTTAGAGATGGCAAAACGCTATGAAGTAGAAGCCTCACTCAACGTAGTTTTTAGTAACGGACATAGTTTAATAGCGTCTCGTTTTGCTACCACTTCACCGCCTCCATCCCTTTACTGGATACGAGATGATCCGACTTTTCCAAATTCCGTAATTATCGCGTCCGAACCTTTATTTATAGGTAATTGGATTGCTTGCCCAGAAAATAGCATCATTAGTGTGGGAGCAGACTGTGAAATCCAAATTGACCAAATCTAGTGTGAAAGAGGCTGTTTCTCAAGCCTTCGATGAATGTCGCCTGACAACTTTTGCACTATTCCATGATATGGACGAAGCCACATTCTGTAGTCAGCCTCATCCTGACTTTAGCCCTGTTGGCTGGCACTTGGGCCATATAGCCTATATCGAATCTTTATGGTTGCTAGAACGCTGTGCAGGTAGCCCTTGTTTGTTCCCGCAATACCGTAAATTATTTGCAGCTGATGGTTTACCCAAATCAGAACGCGTTCATTTACCAAACTTAAAGGAAATCCGTTATTACCTAGATACAGTTAGAGAAAAAGTTCTGGAATACTTGGAAGTAGCTGACATAGAGCCACAAGAACGTCTCTGGCGTTTTTTGATTCAGCATGAAAGCCAGCACTGCGAAATTATTAGCTTTGTGTTGGAATTACACAAGAGGAATGGGGAACTCGGAGCCTCCTTTGGGGATAAGGGGCGATGGGGAATGGAGAGGGAAACTAGTTATTCTTCTGTTTCACTTTTTTCTAAAAGCTCACAACTCAGTACTTTCACAGAAATGATTCAAATCCCCAGTGGTGAATTTGAGCAGGGGAGCGACTCATCTGATGCTCTGGATAATGAACGTCCGGCACATAAAGTATATTTGGATACCTATATGATTGATCGCTACCCTGTGACTTGTGGACAGTATCGTTCATTCATGGAGGCGGGAGGCTACCAAAATTCTCTTTGGTGGTCAGAATCTGGGTGGCAATGGTTACAAAATGCGCCAGTAACGCAACCGCTTTACTGGTGTAGCGAGCGCAGTTACGATCGTCACCCGGTTTGCGGTGTAAGTTGGTATGAAGCCGAGGCCTACTCGCGATTTGTGGGTAAGCGGCTACCCACAGAAGCAGAATGGGAAAAAGCAGTTAGTTGGGATGTACAAACTAATAGTCACCGTACCTATCCTTGGGGAGATGAAGAACCAATCACCCAACGCTGTAATTGCGTAGGTGTAGCCCATTCTAGACACCGCCCAATTGGTAAGACAACGGCAGTAGATGTCTACCCGACTGGAAAAAGTGCCTATGGATTGTACGATGCTCTCGGCAATGTCTGGGAGTGGACAGCTTCTTGGTTTGATGGCTACAAGGGTTTCGAGAGTTATCCTTACATGGGTTACTCCCAAGTTTATTTTGACCAGCAGCACCGCGTTTTAAAAGGCGGTAGTTGGGCAACTCGTTCTTGGGTACTGCGTTCTAGTTTTCGTAATTGGTATCATCCTGGTGTGCGCCAAATTTTCGCTGGGTTTCGCTGTGCTGCTGATTAAGTAACGAGTTAGTCAGCTAAACCACATTTAAGAGAGCATAATCACTCACGATAAAATATGCAACTTTTATGTGCAACAGTTTAATAGCGCTTAAGCATTTATTTGCTGTCATTTTAAGATAAAAATTACTACAAATAGCTCTAAAGCTTGAGCTATATTGCTGTGGCATGATTTTATTAGCTATAGCGATATGTTTCACTGATTGGGGTAAAGGTTGCCATCAAAGCTAACCTATTACGCCAAGCAAACGGAGGTTTAATGTCGATATCTAAAGCTGTCAACAGCAATGTTACTTCTCAAAACAGCGTTGAAAAACGCTTGCAAATAGAGCGTTTGCTAGGAGCGACTCAAATAGTTGCACCTAGTGCTGGTAGTGATGTGGTTAAGGGATTAAGTCAAACACCTAAATCTCTACCCCCTTGTTACTTTTATGATGACCGTGGTTCTGATCTATTTGAGCAAATCTGTCATTTACCAGAATATTACCTCACACGCACAGAAACAACGATTTTACAGCAGTTTGCTGGCGAAATTGCCCAGATAACTGGCCCTTGTGAATTGGTAGAACTTGGCAGTGGCAGTTCTAGCAAAACCCGCATTTTACTAGATGCCTACCAGCAGCTAGGCTATCCCCTGCACTACTTACCAATTGATGTGTGTGCAGGTATGTTGGAAAGTAGTGCCAAGCAGTTATTAGGAGATTATCCTTTACTGCAAGTTTATGCATTAGCGGGAACCTATGAATTAGCTCTTGCACAACTTCTACCGACGCAATTACCCAGTCGGATGATCTGTTTTATTGGTAGCACTTTAGGTAATCTTACACCTGGTGAGTGTGATGTGTTTTTCTCTCAAATTACAAATGCTCTACAAGTAGGTGAGTATTTATTATTGGGGATAGATTTACGAAAGCCAAAACAGATTTTGGAACCAGCTTATAACGACAGCCAGGGAGTGACGGCAGCATTTAACCTCAATATGCTGGAGCATTTAAATCAGCGGTTTGAGGGGAATTTCGACATCACGCAGTTTGAACACTGGGCGTTTTACAATGAAAGTGAGCATCAAATAGAAATGCATTTACGCAGCCTGCGATCGCAAATTGTAGAATTACGCGCTCTTAACCTTAAGGTTAATTTTGCACTAGGTGAAACTATCCTCACCGAAATTTCTCGTAAATTTGACCTTAATATTATCAAGCAGCAACTCACTGCACAGGGTTTATTACCTCTTCATGTGTGGACAGATCCAAATCAATGGTTTGGTTTACTGCTCTGTCAGCTGCAAGTATAAAGCAAATCAGGGTATGCCTCACATATATAATGGTTCTGAGTTGAGTCCAATATAGACTTAGCAAAAACAGCCTCTTCCCTACAAGCGTTGGGGAATAACACTCAAAACCTCTCTCCTAAAAGGAGAGAGGTCAAAGTATATTGCATACAAACTAGAATCGCTATAGATGATATTCGTTTCACCCCAACAAAAGAGAACAATTAGAATCTCTCTCGCTGCGGTAGTATTTTCACTAGAGAATGTTGTAAGTTTTGTATTAATACATACCTATCATCTTAAGAAAGTAAACTAAATGTTTAGCCGCTAATTATTGCTGCATCGAAGGTGTGGGGAAGATCCTGCTGAATATAGGAACCCGTGGTTTAGGCTTATTTGCTGTTATATTGGCGTTAGCCGCAGAAGAGTTATTAGCTGCCTCAGAGAGGATAGGTGGTTTGTTGTTAGTAGAATTGGCAAAATCACGCAATTGGTTAGTGGAAGGTGAATTTGAAGATATGGAAGTAATATTATCGGTATTTTGACTGTTAGACTTTACCGGAGTTTGAGCTTGAGATGGAGTAACGATGAAAGTCGAACTTGTTCCTAATACCAGTATGAGAAAATGAGAAATATATTGTTGCATGGGGATTAGTACAATGGGTTGATAAATATTCAAAGCTTAAAGAAGTTGTGTTTGTTATTAGTTGGAAATAAAACCGTAATTTCCCAATATAAATCATGACGCTGTTCTCCAATAAAACTTGATATCAGCGATTTACAAATGAATAAACTACTAGGGCTTAGTACATTAATTCGCTAACAACAACCGAACCTACCTCAATCACCTTTCCTACACAGGAAGGGGAAAACAAACTTCTATTTCGTAAAAACAGAGCTGTTATTTCAAGACTGCTGAATCGGTTCGATAGGGGATTGGCAAATAGATACACCTGGAATAATTGACGTTTTTTAATCAACTAAGCCAGCACAACTATTAATATTTTAGTTATATTTAACTTATTACTAAAAGAGGAATGTTACTGAAATTTTTGAAAAAGTTGATTTATATAAATCAACTCTTAATTCGCATATTTAACTAACTAAAGCAGTAAGTATATGAATTTTTAACGAAACCTGAGTTTGATGAAGTAGCTTCCGTCAATAAATACGTGTATATTTATTTCAGCAATATTTACTCATCTGACTATGCTAGGTAAATACTGAGAATATAAACCAAAATTCCCCGATTGATTTGAAAATTCAGGGAGCTTGTTTCTCAGGAATGATTTAGGATTGCTTGCTATATATGAGTTTAGATGTCAACATCCTAAAACCAGAACTCCTTCCTATCAGAGGAGACAGCCAACAATTAAATGAGATTTTTTGTGCTTCATGTCGATATTTTAAGGTTTACCATTTCCTCATAAACTTTCAGAGCAGATGAGGATTCTTACAAGTTAAACTAGACTTCTCTCTAGTTAATAATGGCTAGATTTACACCCCCTATTTTTCTGAAAATATATGAAATTTAAAACCTTCAAATATCCTTTCGCACTCATGCTAGTCAGCTTCAGTTTTTTGCAGACAGCTGATGCTCAAACTCCTATAACTGAAATTTCCCAGCTATCTCAGGAAGTTTCTGTGCTTCGGAAACAGGGGCCAAGCGGATTACAAGTATTTCTCAAATCCCATGCCAATACGCTAAATACCGATTCTTCAGGTGCAGTTATACCTTTCCCTGCACTCCGGGTAGCTTTAGACGAACTCTGCCAACAACGCGACTGTTACGCCTCTCGTCTGTACTGGTACACTGACATAGAACAAGCCAAAGCTGCTGCCAGAACCAGTGGTAAACCCATTTTATCTCTGCGGTTGCTGGGCAGGCTGGATCAGGATTTGAGTTGTGCTAATAGTAGGTTCTTCAGAGTAGCGCTGTATCCGAATGTTGAAATTTCTAAACTGCTTCAAGACCGCTTTATTTTGCACTGGCAATCAGTACGCCCTGTACCCAAAGTAACTATTGATTTTGGCGACGGACGTAAGTTAGAGCGAACGATTACAGGCAATAGCATTCATTATATATTGGATGGATCGGGTCGTCCAATCGATGCAATTCCAGGGTTATATAGTCCCAAAGCATTTTTGCGTCAGCTACAGCAGGCTGAAGTAGCAGTAAAAAATTACAGTAAACTTACACCAAGCGATCGCGAGTCTTATTTAAGAAAATACCACAGCGATCGCCTGAATTCTATCCAAGCTCAATGGGTTGCAGATTTATCCCGCTTGGGTATCCAGTCTCCCCCTAAGTTGTTGGAGCCAAACAATTCTAATCAGCCACCTACAGCAGCAATAGCAAGCTCTCTAGCAGTTTCTAAAATGAGAGTTGAAAGACCAATGCTAAGTGCTTTCCAGTCTAATGCTGAACGCAATCAAAACGCTTTAGCTGAAATTACCGACCAGGAAGTCTGGAACAAAATTGCTCAACTCTATGCCGTTGATGCCAAGCTAGATCAGAACAGCATTTCTCTAATCAAAGCTAAAAAGTCTCAGTTTGCCAACACTCAGGAAGATAATTTGCCGATAATAGTGAAAAAATTTGAAGCTACAATGGCTTTAGATACAGTCAGAAATGAATATATGCTGCACAGCCAAATTCATCAATGGTTTATGCAGGGTAAGCAAACAAGCAGTGTAGAAGTGCTCAATGAACAAGTATACGCCCAACTATTTTTAACTCCTAGTTCTGACCCTTGGTTAGGGCTTTTCCCCAGCGACAGCTACAGCGCGATTGATAATGATGGCATTCGTTAGGCTAATAAACCTAATTTATTACCATTGTCTTTAGCTTTAATTCGAGGCCAATAGGAGTGCAAAAATTAGTGATTAATTGGGCGTCCAGTGCGTAGCGCCTTGTAGAGAAGGGGAGACGCTGGTGCAACAATACTGCGTGGAATTGTTATTAGTACACCTAAGTCAGTAAATTATGTCTAAATTATTGATAATCTATGGTTATTATTGATAATAAAAGCTAATTTTACTGTTTGCAGTTGCTTTTCTATGCAGTTTGTTTCTCTACAAAAAGCTAAATTTGTTTATGGAGTATCAATTTTCATTTACCAAGTTAAAAACCATGAAAAAAGAACATATTTACGTCATTTTTGTCTAAGCTTGTAATTTAAAAATATGATAATTTGCCAACTGGGCTGTAACAATAAATATTAGGATTAAATAATCCTCTAACTAGTAAAAGTCACAACCCAATCTTAAAAGGATAAAAATGGCTAGTATCCAAGTATCTGAAATCCTGCATAAGAATGCAATTTCATCGCAATTGTCTGAAAGTTTTCTCAATGAATTACAAGCACATGAAATAATATTTATAGAAGGTGGAGGTGGATATTACCGCGATCGGGGTTATAGAGATAACGATGAATTGTATGATAGAATAGATCCCGATAGATATGGCAGAGGTAGGTCTTTCTATAGAAGAGGTAGGAGTAGGGGTAAAAATGATGATTACATAATCATATATCCCGGTGAAGGTTTTTATTAAATGATCGAGAGGTGATCACAAAGGGCTATGATGCAAATAAACTTCATAGCCCTTATAATTCGTTGTTAATATTATTAACTTCCTGATTTAAACTTTGGCAATGATGGAAACTTTATTTAGTGAAAAGCCTGTAGTAAGTAAAAAGAAGTGACAAGATTTTATAGTATTTACACCTCACCCATCACTCCTTATAACTTGCGCGTTGATAAGCTGTTACGCATTTTTAAATTACACCAGCTTACTGCTTCATTTATCCTCTAACTAAAGAGGCGAATAATTGTTAAGTTATTGTGTGCTTATGTATACAAATAATTTTAACTGATTAATATCTATTTTGCAATTGTAGATGTAGTAGTTCGACTATTGCTTGTCCTCAGGAGTTTTACTCTTGCCTGTGCCAGATAGTTCCATAATTAATTTGAAAACCAAAAGGCTCAGATTCACGACTTCTTAGAGAAGTTGGGAATCTGGTTGTGAAATTTATTAATAGTTAATGTATGCATCAACACAAACAAACTTAACTTAGATTCTATATCTTTGGTAGTAGTGGCTTGATTCCTGTGATGGAAGTTGGGGAAAATATTATCAGTTATTGTGAATAATCATAGAAACAATTATCATTAGCACTAAATCATTCATTGGGGGAATGACAAAGTGGGTTAAACAATACTGAGAAATAAAGATTGAGAACCAGGCTTTTTCCAATTGTGCTGTCTTATCTAATTTCTCTGCTAGTCATAATTTTTACTGGCTTATCAGTTTAGTCACAAATTAGCACAATCTTAGGTCAGCGGATTTAGCGCTCGTATTAGCTGAGTTTATCAAATTTTCCCACCAAAGATAGAAGTAGTACTTACTGAAATGTCCTAAACTTTTTTGTAAAAAAGTTTCTGAGTGGTGAAAGCTCTCAATGGACACTTTGTAATTTCCTAGATTCAATTTACTTTGAGCATCTAGGTTTATGCGACACTTGTCATTTAAAAAACTGGCTCATCTATAGTGCTGTAGGATATAAATTGTCAAAAACAATTCTTGAAACCCTAAAATCAATGTACTTTTATAAGTTCAATTGAATAAAAATTGCAGTTTACAACCAGTTAAATTTTTAACTCAGCAAAATCAGGAATGCTGCAATTTTTCCAAGGATTTACCTACTAGATTTTTTTGCTCAACCTCTGCAAGCAAGTAGCGGGAATTTAAGGTGAACATAGAAAATTTTATCCAACGCACAGAAGTATTGCATAAGCGTTTAGCAGATTTATGCCAAACTGCTAGTGTATTACCTTGGATTCAAGAGGATCTGCTGCCGCTAGCTTTTAAGGAACTCTATAACAGCTCAAAGATAGTACAGTTAGCGGCGGAGGAACTGTATCAGCAAAATGAGGAACTAATACAAACACGGAATTGGTTAGAAACAGAACGCCAACACTATCAAGAATTATTCGAGTTTGCCCCTGACGCCTATTTAGTGACTAATACTGAAACAATCATTCAAGAAGCTAACTTCACCGCAGCTAAATTATTCAATGTTTCAAAGCAATTTTTAGTGGGCAAACCAATGATTAACTTTGTCCCTCTAGAAGAACGTCAGCACCTTCGCAACGAACTCATTCAACTATCGCAATCAGACAGAGTTAGAGAGCTATCGATCCGCTTGGAACAACGTCATGGTGAATTATTTGATGCAGCTTTAACAGTGGCACTTGTCCGTAATCCGCAGGGTAAGGCAACCTCTCTACGCTGGGTGATACGTAATATTACTGAACGGAAACAACTAGAATTAGCGGTAGTCAAAAATGATAGCGACCTCTTCTATGATCGTCCCGTGGATAAACATTCTAAAGGAGAAACTATTCCCCTCAACCCATTAGTAATTTGGTATGTTTGTCAGGGTTTAGTCAAACTCAGTACCTATTGTGAAACGGGTGAAGAAGTGCTGCTCGGATTGGCAACAACAGGAATGGTTTTTGGCTCTAGTTTGACATCTCTAAACATTTACCAAGCAACAGCCCTCTCTGATGTTGAGTTGGTGTCAATTTATGCAGCAGAAATAGCAGCTTCTCCAACCTTGAGCCATACGCTTTTACCAAAAATTAATCAGCGGTTACAGCAAACAGAATCTTTTTTAGTCATTTGTGGAAGACGACGAGTACAAGAACGCTTGCACCATTTATTACAACTTTTGAAACGAGAAGTGGGTGAAACTGTGGCGGAGGGAACTCGCCTAAGTGTTCGCTTCACTCACGAAGATATTGCTAGCGCCTGCTGCACTACGAGAGTCACAATTACACGATTGATGGGCAAATTACAAGAACAAGGTGTTATCAGTTTTGACTTAAAAAAACACATTATTTTGAAAGATTTTGATTAATTAAATCTTTGTCGAAAGTTTTGTTGTATTACTATACTCCATCAAAAGCAGCTGGATAAATAACCTTGCCTTTATACTTTTTTTGATAGTTTTGCAGTGGTTTAACCATGAAAACATCCTCTGGTACTGGGAAGGAAGACTTGATTTCATAAATAACAGAAGGCTGAAAACCAAAGCGAGTATAAAAGTGGGGATGACCAAGGACAATCACAATGGCTTCTCTCTTTGCGTCTGCTATTTCTAACCCTGCTTTTATTAGTGCGCTGCCAATACCCTGTTTTTGAAACTGTGGATGAACTGCTAAAGGTGCTAGACCAATTACCTGTAGTGTTTCTTCACCTACCAGGTCAATATAGCTGAATAAAATATGACCAACGACGACATTTTCAACCTCTGCAACCAGAGAAAGTTCTGGAATATAGCGGTCAGAATGGCGAATTTCCTGCACAAGTTTAGCTTCGTTTTCCTGCCCAAAGGCTAATGTATTCACCTCAGCTATTACTATGTAATCTGGCAGAGTTTCACAACGAATATTCATGATTTCAAAACCAATTCCATAAAAACCCAGTTTGCTCGATGTTCTAGAGGAATCTCTGTTTTTTCCAAATATGGCTCGATATCCTGAAAGCCAAATACACGATAAAGAATATGTGCTTCTTTTGCAAAAGGGGCACTGTCTAAACGTATCCTTGAATAACCCATATAGGGAGTTTCTTTGATGATAGCCTCTAATAATGCTCTACCGATTCCTTTTCTACGAAATTCTGGTTTTACATACATCCTTTTTATTTCGCCGACATCTTCACCAATTTTTCGCAAGCAAGCACAGCCGCCTATTTTTGCTTCGTATTGTCCTAAAAGCAAGCGTCCTGAAGGGGGGTAGAAATTCGTGAAGTTGAGTCAGATATTGTTCAAAGAATGTATTAACATCTAAATTGATACCGAATTGATGGCTGAATATCAACTTAGTCTCGTTAAAATATTCCCAAAATAGTTGATGTATATCATATTTATGTTCGTCAGTCTCTACCTGGATAATTTTAAGCACAGTTGATGCCTCCGCTAAATAATTAAACAAAATAAAAAATCTACAAATATCAATGGTCATCATTCCAGTAATTGATTTAACAGCCTTCAACAATGGCAACGCAGCAACTCGACAAGCTGTTGTGAAAATTTATCAAGCTTGTCATGAAATTGGTTTCATATACTTGCAAAATTCGGGAATATCAAAAGACCTAATCAATCAAGTATTTGCTTACAGCAAATATTTCTTCAATTTACCTTTAAAAGTTAAGCAAAAGCAAGCTTGGAATAATGAATTTAGTAACACAGGTTATGTTGGAATTGAGAGGGAACGTCTTGACCCTAATAAACCAGGCGACTTGAAAGAGGCGTTTAATGTAAACAAACAAGATGCTGTAGGGATAGATACTTCTATTGTCGCCTTTTATGATAATTGCACGAAACTTGCTAACACGATATTACAAGCTTATGCATTGGCGTTGGAATTACCAGAAGATTTTTTTACAACAAGACACAATCAACAAAATCATACCTTGCGACTATTACACTATCCCCCATTGCAAACACCACCGAAACCTGGACAAGTGCGTGCTGGTGAGCATTCCGATTATGGCAGTATTACCTTACTTTTCCAAGATGACGTTGGGGGGTTAGAAGTACAGACAGCATCTGGAGAGTGGATTGCCGCGCCTGCAATTCCTGATACTGTAATAGTCAATACTGGCGATTTAATGCAACGGTGGACAAATCATGTATTTTGTTCAACCAAGCATCGAGTGATGATTCCCAGTGATAGTAGGGTGAACCAGTCTCGATATTCTATTGCTTTTTTCTGTCATCCTAATGATGATACAGAAATTGCTTGTCTGGAAAGTTGTCAGAAAGAACAATCGCCTATTTACCTCCCTATCCTTGCAGGAGAATATCTTTTAAGTCGTTTACAAGCAACATATTAGATGAAAACCTATGACTGGATTGTGGTTGGTGGTGGAATTACGGGTGCTACACTCGCTTATGAACTGGCTAAAACTGGCTTTTCTGTACTTTTGTTGGAGCAACACAGCACACCACAGAATGCAACTCGCTATAGTTATGGTGGGCTTGCCTATTGGTCTGGTAATACGCCACTAACTCGGCTATTGTGCGAAGAAGCGATCGCACGTTACCATATCCTATCTCAAGAGTTAGACGCTGATATCCAATTTCGGGAATTAGATTTATTACTGACTATTTCAGCCGCAAATGACCCAGAAACAACTGCTGCATCATATAATCATTTTGCCATTCCGCCCCGTTTACTCAGTGTCCAAGAAGCTTGTGAGTTGGAACCGCAGCTAAATCGAGAGGCGATATCTGGTGCTTTAACTGTTAAACACGGTCATATTCACCCAGAAAAAACCGCACAAGCTTACATCCAAGCTTTTGAGCGGGCTGGGGGTGAAATGCAGATTACCCAAGTTTTGCAAGTCTTGCAAGATGGTGTACAAACCACCACTGCAACTTTCCACAGCGCTAACGTTGTCATCTGTGCGGGTGGACTCAGCCGCCAGCTTCTCAAATCTGCTGGTATTTCCATCAAGCTGTATTTTACCCACGCAGAAATCATTGAAACTCCACCCGTTGGTGTCAGGTTACGCACCTTAGTTATGCCAGCGAATCTGCAACGGTTTCAACTAGAAGCTGAATCTACTCAAGTTGATGAATTGTGGGATGAACTTGGTAATGAGTTAGTACCGCCAATTTTAGATGCAGGTGCAATTCAGTTTCAAGATGGTAGTATCCGCATTGGTCAAATTAGCCGTGCGATCGCAGATCCTCATGCCAATGTAAACTCAGACGTAAGCGAAAAATGGTTACGAAGAAGTGCCGGTCAAATTTTGCCAGTATTAGAGAATTTACCAGGGACTTGGTATCATTGCTTGGTGGCATTTAGTAGCAATAAACTTCCCTTAATTGGTGCTATTCCAGGATTTGAAGGCGTTCATGTTTTTTCTGGATTTAGCAATCCCCTAGTACTAATACCTCCTTTAGCCAAGCGCTATGCTAATTTTGCAACTGGCAAGGAAGATGAAATTATTACAAAAATGCTAATCTAAAAGCTCCGCAGTGATGTTTGTGACTTAACAAAGGTGGGTTTTACCTGTGTAGGTGCAGTTTCTAATTCTACAATTCATGCAAGCTGGTTTTAGCAACCCGCCACCCGTGCAAAATAGGCATGGTAAACAATCCCCACGCCAAACCGGTAATCAACCCAAAAGGCGTAACTAGATAGTTATTAAAACTCCACAAACCAAAAACTTGTGCTGCCAATTCCAAAGGATAAGCCATCATCAGCACACTTGCGAGCGCCACACCACTCCAGCCATACTGACTTAACCAGTAAAATCCTTTACCACTAGTTACCCCATATAGCAGGCGAGTAATTAGCAAACCCGTTACAGTACCATAGCAGCGCATACACACCGCCATAATAAATGGTGGTGCTAAATCTAACCCCATATCTGGTTGCGGACATACATGATTACCCATGAAATAAATGATGTCCGCAATTCCAGAAAGCAAAGACACTCTAGACGCAGCCAAAAAGGGAGCCATAGGCGGGCCAAAAACCATCCCTACCAACAAGAAATCAGCAATCAAACTGACCCAATTAATCTGCAACTCTTCATTGAAAGCTACTCTTGTCATCTCCCTTTTTCTGCGTCCTCTGCGCGTCTGCGTCTACGTTTTCTTAACCTACCTTATTAACATAAGGACTTGTCAACTTATCCAACTGCTGAATCAACAGACTGAGAAATAATCCCACATCTGTCACCACACCCACTGATTCTACAGAACCGCGATCGCTTAATTTAGTCACCACAGCTGGATTAATATCCACACAGACCATTTTCACCCCAGCCGGAGTCATATTCCCCACCCCAATTGAGTGCAGCATCGATGACAGCATCAAAATCATCTCTGCACCTTCTAAGTGTTTGGCATATTCCTCCTGTGCTTTAATCAAATCCATTTGGGTATCAGGCAAAGGCCCGTCATCCCGAATCGAACCCGCAAGCACAAAAGGTACATTATTGTGGACACACTCATACATCACGCCACTTTTAATTGCCCCCGCCTCCACAGCTTTGGGAATGCTGCCATAACGGCGGATACTATTAATTACCTTGAGGTGATGGCGGTGTCCACCATGCACGGCGACACCGCGCTTCATGTCTACACCTAAGGAAGTGCCCATGATATTTTGCTCGATATCGTGAACTGCGATCGCATTCCCACCCAGCAGTGCCTGTACGTATCCTTCGCGGATCAGTTGCGCCAGGTGTTCACCGCCACCAGTGTGAATTACCACCGGACCAGCCGTGACAACTACCTTCCCACCAGCATCGCGGATTTTCCGCAATTCCCAAGCCACTTGCTCAACGACCAATTCCACGCGCCGTTCGCTGGAAACGCCTGCCGACATAAAGCTGAATTCTTGAGTGCTGCGTAGTTCGCGTGATTCAGTTTTACGGATGGTGCGGATACCTAGCACGTCTACAATTACCTGTTCGCCAACTTGTAAATCGCGTAGTATTTTACACCGAGCAACTAAGCCATTGGGAGTCTGGGTAATGGCGATCGCGCCATCCATCCGTTGATTTTCTACCTTTACCCACTGACCATTAATTCGCACTTCGGTGGGATAAATCGTACTGACGTAGAAATCATCAGGCGCTACACCATCTTGGATTACAGGCTCCAGTTTGGCGTCTCGCTCATCATGCGGTAAATCTACTGCACCCAAATCAATCAATCGGGAGATGATTTCTTCCATCACCTCATGAGATGGTGCTGATACCCTCACCTCGGCGGCTGAAGTACTTTGGCGTTGTTCTCCCAAGTTGAAATTCAGGACTTGGAAACTTCCGCCGGCATCTACAATCAAATCCAAAGCGCGGTTAATTAAGCCAGCATCTAGCAAGTGTCCTTCCATGCGAATGACGCGGCTTTCAACCGAGACATTGGCATGAATTTCGTCTCTAACTGGTTCTGTCACCCGCAAGGTTAGGCATTTAGCCGCACCACCAGCTTTGAGAAACTCGGTAAGCGCCGTTTCAATTATTTGGAAACCTGCTTCTGCAAGTCGTGCCTTCAAAGCATCACTCGCTTTGTTCATAATCACGATGCTGTCCACATTCACCGCATTACAAGCGAAGTTAACGGCATCGGCTTCTTCGATTGCGATCCGCTTTTCTGGTGCGACTCGCATTTCAATTAAGCGGTTGGAGTAAGAATCAAAAGCGCCAGGATAGTACAGCAAATAGCCATTTGCTAGGGGACAAAAGCAGGTATCCAGATGATAGAAACGTTCATCTATCAATCGTAGGGAAAGCACTTCAATATCCAGCCATTTAGCTAGATAAGGGTGAGAATCTAATTCTGAGCGGAAACCGTATCCCGCCCATAACCAGCGTCCTTCCCGATCCAGCAGTGCGTCTCCTGCTCCCTCAAAGGGCAAATCTTTGGGAAGTTCATTGACTGTATAACCATTTGCCTCAAACCATTGTTTGAAGAAAGGCTCTTCTCCCTGACGTTCTTTGTGTAAAAAGCGACTGAGGACAACGTTATCCCCCAGTACTAAGCCAGCGTTGGCGGTAAAAACCAAATCAGGCCAGCCTTTTTCAGGTGGTACTAAGTCTACAATGGCGTGTTGTTTAAGGATCTGGTGTAGTCCCTGCCACTGTTCCACGGCGCGATCGCGCGATGACTTGTGAATATTCCCTTCCATCCAAGGATTAATCACATAGTCCACGTCGTAGTGGTCAGGAGGGCACATCAAAAAGCGAATACGGGAAGTCATAAAAATCTTACAAGCGTTTTATATGCTACAAGCCTATTTGGGTTACAGATTTTTGATTTACTGACATTTGGTAAAATCTGCTACTAAAGCTCTATCTTTTGATAGTTGAAGGCTTTACAAAGGCTTCGTTCTTAATTCTATTACTGGAAGATGGGAATAAGTAGAGAAGGTGGCAAAATGCCAATGATGCAAGTTGCCTCAACTCTGGTTCGTAGAGTTGAGCAACTTGCATCATTGAATATTGAGTAAAGCTTATGAGAAAGAGGGGCAAGTGAAAACACCATTATAAGCAGCAAATATTGGTGGCGATCGCTCTCTTCCTCCTCCTTATCCAAAGCACGCGTGGTTGGCGGATAAGATGTCCACCCGACAATTGCCAATCAAACTGCAACGCGAGAGTCATTAGTTATTAGTCCTGCTGTCCGCGAAACACCACGCCCACTAATCGAGCATGGTTTGAATTAGTCCGAAGTCAAGAAAGTTTTTTCGCTTAACTTCAGGCAAGGTATGTAGCAAAAAACTCTTTATCAATGACTAATGACCAATACAACTCTTGGAGAGGCTGCGCCAACGGCTACGCTCAGTACAAGTGACCAATGACTAATGACTAATGACTAATCAAGCAGTCACTATATAAGGCGAGTCGATCGCTGCTACACGACCAGCATCTACCAAAGTTTGATACACTATCGCTGCTACTTCACCGCGTGTAGCATCGCGAGTAGGATTGAGTTGTTTAAGGTTCGGGTGATTGACGATAATCTCCTTGTTTATAGCTTTTACCACCTCATCCTTGGCATATTCAGGAATCTTTGCTTGGTCATCGAAAACTTTGATATTTGCTGAACCATCAGCAGATAATCCCAGTCCATTTACCAGAGAGACAATCACCTGCACGCGCTGAATATTTTTGTTGGGGCCAAAGGTATTGTCGGGAAAACCAGAGAGAAATAAACCTTGATATGCCTGCTGAATTACCTTGGATGCCCAGAAGTCTGCTGGTACATCTTTGAATTTGATTACCGGACGGTTTGGCGATGGGTTGAAAGCTTTTACCAGTAATGCCGCATATTGCGCCCGTGTCATCGTCGCATCGGGTTTAAATGTGCGATCGGGAAAACCGTTAATTATCCCCAATTTAACTAATTCCCGAATAAACCCACCTGCCCAATGATTACTAATATCGGTTAATTCGATAGTAGGCGTAGGAGTAGGCGTAGGAGTGGGTGTAGGAGTGGGTGTAGGAGTGGGCGTTGGCGTTGGTATGGGTGTAGGAGTAGGAGTTGGCGTTGGCGTAGGAGTTGGCGTAGGAGTGGGCGTCGGAGTTGGCGTCGGAGTTGGCGTTGGTGTAGGAGTTGGCGTGGGTGTTGGCGTTGGAACCGAACTATCTACAAACTCTACGTTTCCCGTGACTTTAGACGCATCTATTTTATTTCCTACCGAAACCAGCTTGTTGGAACTGGCATTTTGCAAATCAAATTTACCGTTATTGCGTAGAGTATTGCCCCCTGGATTATTGGTACTGCCAATATCCGGTAGGGCACTTGCAATAACTGTTATACCATCGTCAATATTATTCTCACAGACATTATTACGTAATACAGGACGAGCACTTCCAGAGATGACAATCCCAGAACGGTTTTCAGAAATTTTGTTATCTCGAAGGATGGGTGATGCAGTATCACTAATGGCAATGCCAAAACCTGTTTTGAAGTAGGTGTTACCTTCAATTTGTCCTTTAGAATTTTTAGCGATCGCAACTCCATTGGCTGCATTCTCACTGAACACATTACCTAGAATAACTGGGTTAGCCTCGCCTGTAGCAAATACACCCTCCCGCTTACAATTTTTGAAGGTGCTATTAGCGACAGTAGGAGCAGTTGATTCAATCCAGACACCACTACCACGGCTAGCCAGATTTGTTACAGTTACTCCTCGTAGTTCGGCTTTATCCAGCAGCACAAAAGTAACGTTTTGACCAGCAAAAGTACGGCTCAGGTAAGTACCACTTCCTTCAATCAAAATGCGATCGCCTTTATTGGCTTCATTACCCACCACTGTCACACCAGATGGAATCGTTAACGGGAAGACTTCACCGCTAGCAACATTGTAATTACCATCTGCTAGTTGAATCTTAGTATCAACAGTAGCTACTTTGAGGGCTTGGGTAATAGTTTTGAACGGGGCTTGTTGGCTACCAGCGTTGGTATCGCTGCCTGATACTGGATTTACGTAAAAAGCTTGAGGCATATTTATACTTTAATAAAATACATAGCTATCCTAGCGCTAACCATGAAAGTGGGTAGCTTTTGATGCATTAAGTAACTTAAAGTACTTCTCACTACAAAGTTAAAAACTTATGCAAATTCTTTCTACAAAACCAAAGTCGTTGTAGATCCTCCTAAATCCTCCTTAAAAAGGAGGACTTTGAGAGGTCTTTGCTCCCCTTTTTAAGGCTACGGTGTACCCACAAGTCTTTTAAAGTTGCAATGCCATTGTTTCGACTGACAATGCCATTGTTTCCATTGACAATGCTCACTTTTCACGGAATCTAGAAAACCTCACTTCCATATATTTATTAAGTCATTCCGAATGGGTTGCAGGAAACAAACTCTAATTTCCAGAATTTATTGCTTCCTTTGGACACGCCCGTTTTATTATTGAACACTTACGTATTAATGTCTTCAGCTATCTGAGATATAAATATCATCACCAGTCTCTTAGATCAAGAGATTTTAGCGTTGCTGAAATGAAGCCCGGCGAGCTAAATCCGAATGTGCAAGGATTTAAGCTTTTACTCTGGCGGGAATGATTAAAGAAGGATATTCTACATAGAATACCTGTTTTATTGAAAGCTATAAACAAGTTGTAAATGAAATTCCAAAGAGTCCACAAATCTAACTCTCAGAATCCTCAAACATTTCAAGAAAACTCCAAGTTAGCGTCTCGACCCTTCGGTATCCAGAGTAAAGAGACATCGAGGAAGCCTCCCACGCAGGAGGAAATAGAGAATCAAGCCTTCCAAAATCAAAAAATGGAGGCTACAAAACTAGATATCCAGGCAAAGTATGGCACGATAACGCCAGAGGGACAAGAACGCTTGGGTGTATTGCAAGCCAAGATGAATGGCTTCTGGGTGCAGAGAAAAGAAAGTAGTAAGGGTCAGCCTAACTTGTTAGAAATCCCTGGTATATTTACACGGCGTGAAACACGTTTAGCACAACAGATTCAGCCACAACTTACGATTGGGCAGCCTGGGGATAAGTATGAGCAGGAAGCGGACAAGGTAGCCGCAGATGTCATAAAAGAAATACATCAGAATCAGAGTACGGTGCAAAGGCAAAAGGGGGATGAGCAGGAGCAAATAAACACTCATACAACTGAGTTAGTGCACCACAATCAGATAAATATGAATGCAGCAGCTTTGAGCCTACAGGGCAATATAGTTCAGTGTAAGTATTTAAATCCCGGTGAATACAATTCTTGGCTCAACGAAACTCAAGCTAAAGCAAAAGTGGGAAGAAAGGGATATAGATTTAGTAAAACTGCGAGCAGAGATGCTCTAAAAGCAATAGATGAAAGATTATTTTATTTTGTCCATTACCCATCAAAAAATGGAGATAGACAAGAAGATTTAAAAGAGAGAATCTCACTACTCAAAGGTATTAAACAAGTAATCAAGTCTTCAAGATATTTCACAGAAGATAAAAAAACTGAAATTTTTCTACTTCGTCAGCAAGCAGTAAATGCTCTGTTGAATGAAGTCAAAAGTATGTTAACACAACTTAAAAGTGAATTAAATCAGGGTAAAAGCGAAGTAGAACACAAGGAATCTGAAGAATATAAAACAGATACTGAAGTGAAACCAGATTTTGATAATGAATCTTTCTATAGTAAATACTCTCAATATTCTGACAAACTTGAGGAATCTAAAGAAGATAAAAAAACTACTCAGCCAGAAGAGCAAAAAAATGATGGCTATTCACAACCTCAACTAGAAGAACAAAAAACTGATGGCTATATAGAATCTCAACTAGAAGAGCAAAATGATGGCTATTCACAACCTCAACCAGAAGAGCAAAAAACTGATAGCTATATAGAATCTCAACTAGAAGAGCAAAATGATGGCTATTCAGAACCTCAACTAGAAGAACAAAAAACTGATGGCTATATAGAATCTCAACTAGAAGAGCAAAATGATGGCTATTCACAACCTCAACCAGAAGAACAAAAAATTGATGGCTATCTAGAATCTCAACCAGAAGAACAAAAAATTGATGATTATCTAGAACCTCAACCAGAAGAACAAAAAACTGAAGGCTATTCAGAACCTCAACTAGAAGAACAAAAAACTGATGCCTATTCACAACCTCAACTAGAAGAACAAAAAACTGATGCCTATTCACAACCTCAACCAGAAGAGCAAAATGATGGCTATTCACAACCTCAACTAGAAGAACAAAAGTCTGAAGATTATTTCAATAGAAAAGAATCACAATTTTGGGAAAACAAGTTTGAACCAGAGGATGGTAAATTTAAAATTTCAGAAACAAAGTTTCAGGAATCTAAAAAAATAGATGACAACAAGTTTAAATCAAATAAAAAACTAGGAGTATATGGAGAAAGAAAAGCATCTAATCAAAAAAATAAAACGCAGCAAGAAAACCAAGGTGAAGTTAAAGATGATAATGGCAAAATCATTGGTCAAATGCAGAACTGGCATCCGGCTTATAAGGGTAAAGCTATCAGACATTTATATGGACGAGATCGCAAAGCTAAAAAGCTCAAGATTCAAGATGGCAAACTCTACGGTCATGATTCAGAGTCTAAAGAACAAGATAAAGACGATCAAAACAAGTTTCTTTGGAAAGGAAAGCCCTATAAGACGAAAGAAATGAAAACTCTATGGGGTTCAAGCAGTGGTAAAGCAATATTTGTAATGACCGTTAACGGTAAGATTTACGCCGCAGACCAGGCGGCTGAGTATCAACAAGGACTAAACCCGCGTCAAAAGCAACAATGGATTTTTCACCACTCAAGTTTTGTAGCTGGGGCTGAAGTTGCTGCGGCAGGCGAAATAGAAATTAAAGATGGAGTGCTGCAAGGTATTACTGACGCAAGTGGTCACTATCTTCCCGATGCAGCTATGACCCGCCAAGTTCTACAAATGCTTCAAGATGGTGGAGTAAGCCTTGAAGGTGTATACGTCCAAATTACAATTCCTCAAGAGAATTCTAATCTTATATATCCAGCTGATAAGTTTTTGGAACATACAACTGCTAAACAAGAACCTCACAAGATTATTGAAAATCTGCGAAAAAAACAGGATTGGGATACTTCCATTCTTTCGGAAAGTGCTGAACTTGCTGAGAAAGCAGGTAATTTAATCAGGCAAGCAAAATATATTTCACAACTTTTTGAAGATATGAATGATCTTCTAAAGCCAGGTCAAAAGAAAAAAATAGAAATACAAATGAGGAATTTGTACGAGCTTGCACTCAGAAAAGGTTGGAAAGCCTACAAAGCAGGATTAACTAATCAAAGTAATCCAGATAATGATTATTTAGAAGCTTATATATCATTTGAAGCGGCAAACGAGATTGAGGCTTTTAATGTCTTGAAAGATGTGGAATTCAAGAAGCCCGATGATGTTCCTCAGAATGCAAAAGCATCTTTACAAACGATGGAAAACACTTCTATGGGAGGAACTAATGCCTTGGATAAGATGCGGAGGCTAGCTAAGGAAAAGAATATGCTTTAAATGAATGTAGAAAAATAAAAAAAAATTATTTAAGTTTTGTTGATTATTATTTAGAAAAAATAATCCTGATTAAAAGCTTTCTGAGGTAATTTATATGGCTCAAATGTTTGAAACGGTTATTAAGTTCTTTGAAGAAGATAACTGGCCGTTTGAAAAGCTAGAGGGGGAGTCAGCTTTAGGAATGGGGTTTCAGGGTGATAATGGAGAATGGAGTTGCTACGCCCTAGTTAGAGAGGTGCAAAAGCAATTTATTTTCTATTCTGTAAGTCCATTAGAAACACCAGAAGAGAAACGCTTTCAAATGGCTGAGTTTTTAACTAGAGCAAACTACGGCATGATGGTTGGCAACTTTGAACTAGATTTTGCTGATGGAGAAGTTCGTTATAAAACAAGCATTGAAGCTGAGGTAACTAATCTGAATTCAGCACTAATTAAAACAATGGTTTATACCAATCTACGAATGATGGATAAATACTTACCAGTTCTGATGTCTGTCATTGATGGTAATTTATCGCCGACTGAGGCGATCGCTCAAATTGAAGGTTAATATGAACGAGGTATGTTAGAAGTACTAAGTGCGATCGCTTTTTAATCTAGTTTTGAGAAATGTAGCTGGTTCACTGACATAGACGAAAACTCCCTTTCCGACAAAGTAAGGGAGTTGGCAAAGTTGTGTATCCTCTTCAACTGAAAAAGTGTGTCTTCCTCTTAATACGGCCACTTCCAGTCCCGAATTTCCGGCATATCGTCGCCGTACTTCTCAATGTAATGCTTGTGTTCGATTAGCTTATCTTGCAAATGCTGCTTGACATAAGCTGCCCTATATCCTAGTTTTGGTACGCGATCGATTACGTCCATCACTAAATGGAAGCGATCAAGCTCGTTAAGAACAACCATATCAAAGGGGGTGGTGGTAGTTCCCTCTTCCTTGTAGCCACGCACATGCAGCTGATCGTGGTTAGTGTGGCGATAGGTTAGGCGATGAATCAGCCAAGGATAGCCATGAAAGGCAAAGATGATGGGTTTATCTGTAGTGAAAATCGTGTCAAAGTCTTTTTCGCTCAAACCGTGGGGATGTTCGCTTTTTGGCTGTAGTGTCATCAAATCTACTACGTTCACTACCCGCACCTTTAAGTCAGGGAAGTTCTGGCGCAGGATGTCTACAGCCGCTAAGGTTTCTAGGGTGGGAATATCTCCAGCACAAGCCATCACTACATCTGGTTCGCCGCCTTGGTCGTTGCTTGCCCATTCCCAAATACCGATGCCTTTGGTGCAGTGCTTGATGGCAGCATCTATATTGAGATATTGCAATGCTGGTTGCTTTCCAGCGACGATGACATTGACATAGTTGCGGCTTCTCAAGCAGTGGTCAGTTACTGATAGCAAAGTGTTGGCATCAGGGGGCAAATACACGCGAACGATTTCTGCTTTCTTATTGACTACATGGTCAATAAAACCCGGGTCTTGGTGGGAGAAGCCGTTGTGGTCTTGCCGCCAAACGTGGGAGGAGAGTAGGTAATTGAGGGAAGCAATTGGTCTACGCCAGGGAATATCTAGGGTAGTTTTCAGCCATTTGGCGTGCTGATTGAACATCGAGTCAATAATGTGGATGAACGCCTCATAGCAAGAGAAAAACCCGTGGCGGCCTGTGAGGAGGTAGCCTTCTAACCATCCTTGACAACAAGTTTCGCTGAGAATTTCCATCACCCGACCGTCGGGGGAAAGGTGGTCATCTTCTGGGAGGATCTCGGCTACCCAAGTCCGGTCTGTGACTTCAAACACAGCATCTAGACGGTTGGATACTGTTTCATCGGGGCCGAAGATGCGGAAGTTGCGTTTTTGTTCGTTCAGTTGCATGACATCCCGCAAAAATTTTCCAGCAACTTTGGTAGCTTCAGCGATCGCTTGGCCTGGTTGGGGAACATCTACGGCATAGTCTTGAAAGTCAGGCATTTTCAGGTCGCACAGCAAAATACCGCCGTTAGCGTGGGGATTGTCACCCATGCGTCGATGACCCTTGGGAGCCAGTTCTGCTAGTTCGGGAATCAGCTTTCCGTTGCTGTCGAAGAGTTCTTCTGGTTTGTAACTCTTCATCCAATCTTCTAGGAGTTTTAGATGTTCTGGCTTTTTGCTGATTTCTCCAAAAGGAACTTGGTGCGATCGCCAAGAACCTTCAGTTTTTTTGCCATCCACTTCCTTTGGTCCTGTCCAACCTTTGGGGGTTTTCATGACAATCATCGGCCACTGAGGACGTTCGGTGAAACCATGTACGCGGGCTTCTCTCTGAATACTTTGAATTTCAGCGATCGCTATATCTAGAGTCGCCGCCATCTGCTGGTGTACATCTGCGGGATCGTCACCTTCGACAAAGTAGGGCTTGTAGCCGTAGCCCACCAATAAGCTTTCTAATTCCTCATGGCTGATCCGTGCGAGTACTGTTGGATTAGCAATTTTATATCCATTCAAGTGGAGGATCGGCAGTACAGCCCCATCATGCACGGGGTTAAGAAACTTATTGGAATGCCAGCTAGTAGCTAAAGCACCAGTTTCAGCTTCGCCATCACCGACAACAGCAGCAACGATCAAGTCTGGATTATCAAAGGCAGCACCGTAAGCATGGACGAGGGCATAACCTAGTTCCCCGCCTTCATGTATTGAACCAGGAGTTTCCGGTGCAACGTGGCTGGGAATACCACCAGGGAAAGAAAATTGTTTGAAGAGTTTTTGGATTCCTTCAGCATCCTGGGAGATGTTGTGATAATACTTAGTGTAAGTCCCTTCCAGGTAGGTGTTGGCTACCAGTCCAGGGCCTCCATGACCAGGCCCAGCAATATAGATGGTGTTGAGGTCATATTTTTTGATGACCCGATTCAGGTGAGCGTAGATAAAGTTCAGCCCTGGTGTTGTTCCCCAGTGCCCCAAGAGCCTGGGTTTGATGTGTTCCAGCTTTAGCGGTTCTCTGAGTAGCGGATTGTCGAGTAGATATATCTGCCCAACTGAAAGATAGTTAGCTGCACGCCAGTAAGCATTTATCTTGCGTAATTCTTCATCTGTTAAAGGCTTTGTTTGTAGAGGACTGGCTAATGTCATTTCGACACTCCATTACAAAAGGATTTTGACGGATTCACAAGTATGTAATTTTACTTATTTTCAAGATCGTGGCCATCTAACCCATGATGAATTTTTCCAGCCTTTGTGACTAAATTTCTGTCTCTGGGCACAACATGGAAAGTGATGTCTACGAAGGGCTATGCCTACTCTGTTGATTAATACTATTAATCCAAAATTTTATTCAGCTTGATTTTCCTATTAATAAATCAAGCTGCTTTGTCTTGAAATTATGAATTAGGAATTAATAATTTCCATTCAATTAATTACTTAATTATTAATTTCCAATAACCCAGGCGGCGGAGTGATTTCAATGCGATTAGATTTTAAGTCTACTACTGGTGCGATCGCTTCCACAAATGGAATCAAAACAGTCTTTTGCTTTTTGTCATTTGTCATTTGTCCTTTGTCAGTGGTAAAAGATGGGTGCAATTTTACTTCTAACAAATCATTGCCCGCCGGAATGATATCTACCACCGTACCAACGAGTTCGCCAGATGCTTGCATGAAGACTTCCAAACCAATCAAATCGAGGACATGATATTCATCTTCGGCTAATTGGGGGCGATCGCTTACTGGCACCATTAACTTACAACCACGCAACGCCTCCGCCTGATCGCAATTTTCCACACCAGCTAATTTGATTACATACAAGTTTTTGTTACTGATATAACGTCCTGTTAATAATTCGATTGGTTGTGGTTCTGTGCCATCTAAACGCAACAACCAACGTTTTCCCGGCACCTCAAATCTTTCGGGAAAGTCAGATACAGGATAAACTTTTAATTCTCCAGACAATCCTTGAGGGGAAACAATCTTACCAATTTCTAACCAATCGTCGAGATTAGGGACTGGGGACTGGGTATTGGGAACTACGGGTTGGGGATTAGGGGCTGGAGATTGGACATTTTGAATTTTTGAATTTCCTCCTACTCTCTTGCCCCTCTGCCCCTCTGCACCTCTGCCTCCGATCTCTTTATTAGCTTCTTCGTGTTTCATTTCCATTTTTCCTACTAGTACAACACGGCGGAAATAAACCACCCATTCCAAATCAATGAAATGCTTACGCTGTATTCATTTTTAATTTTTAATTTTTAATTCCGCCTTGCGGTACTAGGCAGTCACCGCCGCACCTTTATAAGCTTCTTCAGCGACTTTTGCTAAACGTTGCATAGCAGTGGCTATCTCTTCATCGCTTCCTGTGAGACTGATGCGGAAGCATTGGTGTTTGTGCGCCCACTCTTCGTCTAAACCGGGGAAGAAGCTACTTCCTGGGACAATAATCACACCTACTTGCTTAACTAGCTGGTAAAATTCCCAGTCACTCATGGGTAAATCCTGTAACCACAACCAAGCAAAAATTGCCCCTTCACCGCGATGGAGGAACCAAGGTAAATCCTTGGGCATCGCTTGTTCTAAGCTGGTTTCTAAAACGGTAAACTTATTTTTGTAAAAGGGACGGATGACAGTGTGAGAAATTTCTACTAAGCCGCCAGAATTAATTGCAAGAGCTGCGATCGCTTGGCCGTAACGTGAAGAATGGAGACCAATATTTGCTTGGAAACACTCCAGCACTTCAATCCACTTTTCATCCCCAATGGCAATACCAACCCTTTCTCCTGGTAATCCCGCTTTTGATAAACTCATGCAGTGTAAGATGTTATCACCAAACACTGGTGTCATTTCGGTAAAGTTCAATGCTGGGAAGGGAGGCGCATAAGCCGAGTCAATTAACACGGGCAGATTGTAAGGCGCAGCTAGGGCAGCAATCTTTTTCACCTCATCCTCAGTGAGGACATTACCAGTGGGATTACAAGGGCGAGAGAAGAGGATACAACCCGTATTTTCTGAAATCGACAGTTGGCTGAAGTCGGGGCGATATTTAAATCGGTGGGCGGCTTCATCAATATCGAGAGTCGGTTTGTAGGCAGTTAAAGCTTTTGGAACTAAGGAGAGGCCGCCGTAACCTGTGTAGTCAGGGCTGAGGGGCAAAACTATTTGTTTTAACTCGCCGCTGGGGGTGTAGCCACCGAAGCTATTCACAGCGTAGAAGTAGAGGGTTTGACTGCCGGGTGTAATGAGGATATTGCGATCGCTTAAGTTTAACCCGTAGCGTTTGTTAAAATCATTAGCGATCGCTTCAACTAATGGTGCATAGCCCTGACTTGAACCGTAGCGACAAACTACCTCACCATATTCTGGACTAGCCAAAAGCTGTGCAGTACAATCCCGCCATAACTGCTCTACCTCTGGCAAAATCAACGGATTACCAGCACTCAAATTAATAAACTGCTGCCCTGCACCCGCTCGTAATGTCTCGATAATATCCTTCATGATTGCTCTTACGCCAGTCAGGTTGGACATTTGAGCGCCAATTTGAGTTAGGGCAGGGTTCATAAGCTGTGACAAAATGTATTAATCGAGAGGTGGACAAATTATTTGGGGGTTGCTGCTGACATCAAGTTTACATCGTTGTCAAAACAGCTGTTGCCGCCTTTAACCAATCTAGCTAGAGAATGATATTTTAACAAAGTAATATTTATCGTTATAACGGCGATCGTGCTTAGTAAATACGATGAAGTGATACAAAAGTGTATCATGCGTTCAATATGTTTAAGTGAAAGAATCCCCATGTTTCAGCACTGGGGATAATTTTGAAATAACTATATTAGGAGGGCTGACGTTGCAAGTTAAAGCAGCAGTAGCTTACAGCGCAGGTAAGCCATTGACGATTGAAACCGTTCAATTATCAGGGCCACAAGCCGGTGAAGTATTAGTTGAGGTGAAAGCCAGCGGGGTTTGTCATACCGACGCCTTTACCCTATCTGGTGACGATCCTGAAGGTTTGTTTCCGGCAATTTTGGGGCATGAAGGCGCTGGTGTGGTAGTGGAGGTAGGCGCTGGTGTCACCAGTCTGAAACCAGGGGATCATGTGATTCCCCTCTATACTCCCGAATGCCGCCAGTGCGAATATTGCCTAAGTTTCAAAACTAATCTCTGTCAAGCCATTCGCCTAACTCAAGGACGCGGTGTTATGCCCGATGGCACGAGTCGCTTTAGCATTGATGGACAGATGATTCATCATTATATGGGTACATCCACTTTTGCCAACTATACGGTGCTGCCGGAAATCGCCCTGGCAAAAATTCGGGAAGACGCGCCATTTGATAAGGTTTGTTACATTGGCTGTGGTGTGACTACTGGTGTTGGGGCAGTCATTAATACTGCCAAGGTGGAACCGGGAGCAAATGTCGTGGTTTTCGGCTTAGGTGGTATTGGTTTAAATGTTATCCAAGGGGCGCGGATGGTAGGGGCGAATATGATTGTCGGGGTGGATATTAATCCCAGCAAACGCGCTTTGGCAGAAAAGTTTGGCATGACGCACTTTGTTAATCCCCAAGAAGTAGAGGGTGATTTAGTTCCCTATCTGGTTGATTTAACAAAAGGCGGTGCTGATTACAGTTTTGAATGTATCGGTAATGTCAAAATTATGCGTCAAGCATTAGAATGCTGCCACAAAGGTTGGGGCGTAAGTGTGATTATTGGTGTTGCTGGTGCGGGACAGGAAATCAGTACTCGTCCTTTTCAACTAGTAACTGGGCGCGTTTGGAAAGGTTCGGCATTCGGTGGTGCTAGAGGACGTACAGATGTGCCGAAAATTGTTGATTGGTATATGCAAGGTAAGATAAACATTGATGATTTGATTACCCATGTAATGCCCATTGAACAAATTAATGATGCTTTTGAATTGATGCACAAAGGTGAATCAATTCGGAGTGTGGTGACTTTCTAATTGGTAATTCTTAATTCGTAATTCATAATTTCTACCTGATGCTTATGCAGACAGTCCTGTTTCAAATAAGGTTTAAATCTCTATTTGAAACATAATTGTGAATTATGAATTTTTTAATTATATAGACACTACAAACCTGAAAAACGGCAAGAAACCTGATGCAAAACTTCTATGAAGCAGACTTCTACAGTTGGACTCAAGAACAGGCAAACCTTTTGCGTCATCACCAATGGAACCAGCTTGACCTGCCCAATTTAATTGAGGAAATCGAATCTTTGGGAAGAAAGGAACGCCAAGAATTAAGAAATCGTCTTAGTATATTAATTGGACATTTGCTCAAATGGGAATATCAACCACAGCAACGAAGTCGTAGTTGGTTAGCGACAATTAGAGTACAACGACGGGAAATTCTCAAGTTGTTGAGCGAAAGCCCTAGCCTGAAGCCTTACCTTGAAGAAGCACTCCAGGAATCCTATGAAAACGGTAGGGATTTAGCATCAGGAGAAACAAATCTGCCACTCTCAACTTTTCCCAAACAATGCTTGTATCCTTTTGAGGAAATTCTGAGCGATCGCTTTTATCCCGGTGAGTCTGCGACAGATGATTTAATGGAATAAAAGCGATGTTTAGGACGGGCTACGCTGACGCACTCATCAGAGAGTAGCAAAATTTGTCAACTTGATAATACTCCATCAAAGTATCGATCAATTTCTGCCGTAAGTAGTTCAAAGTCTACAGGCTTGGTCAAGTGGCATTTAAAACCAGCCTGAAGCGCAAGTTCCTTATCCATCTGACCACCGTAGCCGGTGAGCGCAATCAGAATTGAGCGAGTAAATTTGGAGTCTTTACTCAGTTCCTTTGCAACGGCGAATCCATCCATCTCAGGAAGTCCGATGTCACAAATAATCACTTGAGGCTCAAGCTTCCTTGCAGTTTCTATCCCTAAAATTCCATCCTTGGCAATGGAAACTTCATGCCCGAAGTGCTCAAGCACTGCTTTTAATGTTACGGCTGAATCGTCGTTATCTTCGATGACTAAAATCTTCAACGATTTTTTAGCCGCTTCCATAATCTCCAGGTCGTTGTCCAAGGCTGTAATTTCTTCGCATACAGGGAGAGTGACTTTGAATTCTGCTCCCAAATTGATCCCTCTACTTGAGGCTTCAACATTACCACCATGAAGTTCGACAAGACTTTTAACTACCGAGAGTCCCAAACCTAACCCGCCCCTAGAACGGTCTAAACTGCGATCGGCCTGTGTAAACGGCTCGAAGAGTTCTGGTAATATTGTCGGGTCTATCCCTATACCTGAGTCTCTTACAGATAAGACCGCTACACTCCCTGAGCCATTCTCACCGCGAATGAATGAGAGATCCACCCAGATCATCCCATCTGGCTTGGAAAACTTTAAGGCGTTATCAAGAAGGTTGCCAAAGACTTGGAAGAAGCGGGTGGTGTCAACATAAGCCCACACGGGCGTATTTGGCAGGTCTTGTACAACAGTAAGGTTCGATCTCTTTATTGCTTGTGCATGGTCATTGAGACTCTGGCGAACCAAATCTACCAGATTTAACTTCTCGAGGTTTAATGAAATCTTCCCGTATGTGATGGACGATACGTCGAGTAGCTCATCGATCAATTTCGAGAGGTGCTTAATCTGGTGTTGCATCATTAAAACTGTTTCCCCAACTGCACCAGTCTGGCCTAGCTTCAATTTGAGAAGCTGAACCCCATTTGAGATGGGGGCAACAGGATTCCTCAGCTCGTGAGCTAGCATCGCAATAAATTTGTCTTTAAGGGCGTTTTGGTTCGTAAGTTTCTGGAAAAGTTGAACGTTTGCGATCGCAACTGCTGTAGTATCAGTCAAAATCTCAAGCATTTCTATCTCTTCGGGCGTGGCTCGGTGTTGTGTACTCCAGTAGGCTCCGATCGCACCCAGTGGATCGGAAACCCGTATGGGAACCATCACCAAACTCTTGACAAAAGTCACTCTGTAGGCATCAAGAGGAATTCGATCGTCTTGGTAAATGTCCTCAATGACGGCTGCTTGTTTATTGAGCATTGCCCAACCTGAGATGCAAGACTTAAGCGGAAAACGCATACCTTTCCAAAGTGGTCCAATGGCGTTTTCATCGACATAGTGGCAACATTCACCATCCCGCAGTACAAAAGTCACTCCATCAGCATTAGTGAGATCCCGAGCCGCCAAACGTACAATCTCAATAATTTCCTCAATAGTCCGCACACAAGCCAAATCCTTTACGACCGCAAGCAGCCGATTGTAAGACGAAATGTTATAGCTATGATGTGAATTCTGTTCTTGAGAAATGGAGGTTTCTAATATAGTTTTCATAAATAACTCCGAAAAAAATGGATGTCTGTGTCAAAACTCAGGTAAGGCGGGTAGGTTTCAGCAGACACCTACTCTTAATCGTAATCTTAACTTTGGTGTTAAGATTACGACCCGTTACCGCATTTTTTCTTTTTTCTTTTTTTGGTATAAATATGTTTAACTTAGTGAATAAACCTTCGTAAATATACTGCAAGAGCTAATTCAACTTGTGAGAATGGAAGATGCGTAGACATAGCCCGTTGTAGACATTAGACAAGTTATTTGGCAATCGACAGATAATACTCAAATCGCTGCCGGAGTTGTTCAACTGTCAAATTCTGAGTCCAGTACTCCACTATAGCGTGACCAAATGCCCAGGCGTTGCGATCGGGTGAAGCGGAGTTTTCTAGCAGTAACGGCCAGAGAGATAGCAATTCAAAGTTGAGCGGGTTAGGATTGCCTGTATTTAAGAGTGAGAAAAGCTCATATCCCATTTGGAGTTTGCCAATCACAATCGGCAACTGTTCCACGGGAATTTGCTCTGCCAGCATATATGCTAGGGTTGGAGATCCGGTTGAGAGCGTAGAAACAAACTGAAGGACGGGACTTTTGAGCAATGACGTTAGTCCCTGTGTTGTCGCCATTTGGAAGGTATAGTGGTCGATGATTTTGGCAGCGGCGATGGTGCGGGCTTCTAGGTTACGCAAAAAGCGGGCGAGACGAAGTTGCTTGGTAGGTGCGATCGCATCTACTAATCCCAACGATAGCGCCTCCACTCCCCAAGCAACTCGATTTGTTTTGCTGTCACCTGTAACTACAGGTAAAACTAGATTACAGAAGTTTCCTAGCAGTTTAGCGCGATACTCAGTGGCTTCGCGAATGGCAATTTCCTTGGGGCGATCGCCCCATTCCCAATCATAAGACGGTTGCCACTCGCGGATGGGACGCAGACGATCTACTTGAGTGACGATCGCAATCGCAGGTAAATCTGCAACTTCTGCTTTGATGTCTTGCAAAAAGTCCACATCCATTTGCAGGGCGGGATCGAGAGCAGGGGTAGCTAACAGCATCAAATCTGCGTTGATGGCATAATCAAGCACCAAGTTTCGGAGATCGGCACGGTTGACTTGTTCATAACCAGGTGTATCCCAAAGGGTTAGAGTTTCCCCACTTTGAGTCTGCCATTGGTAATTCTGAATGCGATCGGTACTGGGTAAAACATCAACGGCTGCTAAATCTGCCTGAAATAGCGTGTTAATCAGGCTACTTTTTCCTGACCCTGTGCGCCCCACCAGCAGAATATTCACGGGTTTTTGCTCAACTGCCTCGGCTGGTTGAGCTTGAGTCAGGATTTCTCGGAGTGTTTGAGTTTTTGCCTTGGGTAAAGTTGGTGTGGAAACTACAGTTGCTGAAACTGGTAATGTGCTACGTCCGTAAAGAGCGATCGCCTGCCGGCATAAGTTCCTGAGGGCAGCTTCCCGAAATAACTGACTCAAATTCCCCAATAATTGTTGAGTTGCCTGGTTACTAGAACCCTGGCTGGCTTGTTTTGCCACCGCTGCCACCGGATTTAAGACCCACTGTGCCCAGTTCCAAGCTTTCCAGAATTTCCGAGCCGATGGCTCCAACTTCCGATAGACTTCGTATCCTTGGTATGCTTGTCCAACCGTTAACTGATTGAGGACAGGGGATAACTTTTGCATCCACTGATCCATATCATCCACCGTTCCCCGAATCAGCCCGTAAGCTTGGGGGACGTAAATATTCAGCAGGGGATATTGAACTTGAGGATTGTAGATATGAGCGATCGCTACAACCAAATCCTGGCATCGCGTCCAAAAAGTTTGCCAGTCTTCCCAAATGGGGCGATCGCTTTGTGCTACTTGGAGAATTTCTTGAAGGGCGGCTTCTGCAAGCTTTGTGGAGTCACTTCCCACTGGTAGCCCTACTGTATCCTCTGCTGTCGATTCTAATTCTTCTTGGACTTGGGCTAATACAGCTTCCACCTGGTTGACAGCAGGTAGAGTCCATTTGACTAGCAGCCAACGCCAACCAACGAATAAAAGAGTGAATACACCCCAAATCCAATTAATGCCCCAAGCGTGAATTTGCGAACCGGCGGATACCAGTAAGAAAATGATGATAAACGCGATCGGGATTGCTAAGACTACCCACTGCCACAGTTTTAATCGCACCATTGCCGCATACCTGCTTTGAAATGTTTAGAAATTTGAGTTTTTGCAAAAATTACTCTTATAAAAAGTCTATCGTCTCCAATCTAGGCAGGATGTTTGGTATTCTGGGATTAATGCTAGACTCCTAATTATTGGGGATAAATGTTTTATTTTGCTGTGGGCAGCTAAATAAATAACTGGGTATTTATATTTCTAGATTAGAAGAAGTTTTAAATTGCTCAGTTGCTTATGGGGGCAAAATTTAGTATACAAGCTATGCAAACCATTACCGACATTGGCACGCTGATTGTCAGCACACCGGGAACCTGTGGTGGTCGCCCTCGGATTGCGGGACACCGGATTACGGTACACAACATTGCAATCGACTTCAATGCACGCATGAAACCGGAAGAGATAGTTGTCCAAAGACCACAGCTAATGTTGGCACAAGTTTATGCAGCGCTAGCTTACTACTATGCTAACAAGGAAGTAATTGACACGGAGATTGCCGCAGAAATTGAAGAATACGACCGTTTGGAAGCTGAATTCACGGCGAAGAGACAGTGAGCCAAATTCGTTTGTATTTAGATGAGGACAGCTTTGAAAAGTCCCTAATCAAAGCTTTCTGTAATGCAAACTTGGATGTTGTGACAGTGGCCGATGTGAGCAGGCAAAGCTATTCTGATGATGAGCAGCTAATTTGGGCAACAGAGCAAGGGCGTGCCATCTATAGCTACAACCGAAGAGACTTCTGCTGCTTGCATAACGAGTTTTTAGCCACAGAAAGAAATCATGCTGGCATTATTTTGTTGCAGCAACAACGCTATTCTGTAGGGCAACAGTTACAAGGGTTGCTCAAGTTGATTGCTACTCGTTCGGCTGAGGAGATGGTAAACCAACTAGTATTTTTGAGTGCTTATATTGATAAAAGCTCTTAGACCACTGTCGGCATTTTAATTAATACTAGGCTTCATTGATAAGACTGCTAACTTAATTCGCTTTTTGATTATATTTTGGGATCTGAGGCGCAATTATCTTTGACACGCTCTGCGATCGCAAGCAACAATATAGCGATCGCCTGTCAGAAAGAACTAAAATCTAGTAATGCTACACTTTTCTAGCATTCAAGGAGTAAAGACTGTGGCTTCTATCACGATCGAGATTTCCGATGAACAATTGCAGAAGCTGCAAGCACTAGCACAAGAGAATGGTATCTCGCTTGAAGAGTTGTTACGTGCCAGGATAGAAGACTGGCTCAGTCAGCCGACGAGCAAGTTTGCTCAAGCAGCCAATTATGTGCTGAAGAAAAATGCCGAATTGTATCGACGTTTAGCATGATACGTTACCTGACGACGGTGGAAGTCTTGAATCTGCATCGTCAGGTTATAGAGCAGTCTGGAGGTGCATTAGGTATACGCGACCTTGGTATTTTAGAGTCTGCTGTAGCGCAACCAAAGATGACTTTTGGTGGAGAAGACTTATATCCCACAATTATCGAAAAGGCTTCAGCATGGGCTTCTCTTTGATCAAGAATCATCCTTTCCTAGATGGAAATAAGCGTACTGGTCACGCAGCTATGGAAATATTTCTTGTTTTAAATGGGATGGAAATTGATGCTTTGTTCGAAGAACAGGAGCGTGTTGTTCTGGTGTTAGCGGCTGGTGATTTAGGGTGTGAAGAATTTACAGAGTAGCTCAGGCTAAACTTTAGAACAATTTGAGTATCTTTTCATAATGAAACGAGATTCAAATTGGGTAATGATGCGATTGTCTCCGATACGCTCTGCAAACGCAATAATAAGGATAGCGATTGATAAGGCTTTTTGTTGTCGATGAAATTTCCATTAAAAGCTTGGGAATAATAAATCATGCTTGAGAAAAATTTGAAATGAATCTCAGCAGATTAGGTGTGTTTTATCATCGGCAATTCAAGGAGCAAATTGTTAATGAAAGTGAGTTCATCAGGGATTAAGCTAGGTTGTGCAATTGTTAGCGGCAGTTGTTTAGCAGCAGTAACGATCGCTTTAAGTGGAGCAAGTGCTTTTGCCGCTCAATTCATCACAATTGAAAGTACTGGCACATTATCGGGAACTATCGAACTTCCCAGAAATAATCCCAATTTCAATAACAGTACTACTCGTATTGATACGGATGAAACTGGAACTTATTACCGGAACTTAGGTACTAATAATAATCCTAATTATGTTCCTGTATACCAGTCAGACTATTTGCAGGTAGAAACACGTTCTGATGGAAGTCTGCATTACTTTGTTGACTTTAAAGGTATTCCTTTTGTCTCCTTCGATGGTGTTCTCACATCACCGGTTCTCTCTGGTGGTCAGTTGACACCCTATAAATACCAAGGGCAATTGCCAGGAACTACATTTCAAGGAGTAGTTCAGGATGAATTTAATTTCATAAAAGCCTTCTACACTGGTACTGTCACCGACCCAGACACCGGAAAGCAGTATCAAGGCACTTTTGAAGTCAATGGATATGGGGTACGATATAGCGATCGCAATGGTAGTTTAACTCCCACAGTTTTTGATTTCCAGTCTGATATCCCAGGTTTGCCGACTGTAACATCCTTGACTCTGGCTAACGCTACCTTAGCGAATTTAAGAATCAAAGTACCTATCAGTGAAACTTCTATCCCAGAACCCTCTAGCCTTCTCGGAACCCTGATAGTAGCTGGTTTTGGTATCGTTTTGAAAAGAAGAAAAGACATCTGCCCTAAAAAGATGTTTTAAAAGGTGACTAGAAGTCGCTACTACACAAAGCTTAGTCCACCGAGGTGGACTCAAAATCAAGGGTTTGCTAACCTGCGTTCGCGTAGCGTTCCGTAGGAAAGGCAGTTTTTATTTGTGTAGGCGCGACTTCTAGTTATCCAGGTGAGTAATAAATTAGATTTTATAAATAGTTTTAAAGACAAGCCGAACTGGCAAAAGTCCGGCTGAGTTTAATCACTCATCTATACGCAGAAGCTTGCGGTAAAACGGTTGTGAAAAATCGGTTGCACGATGACGTTTATAGTTGTCCATAAGTTCAATTAAAAAATTAATAAACTCGAAACTAGCCATCATCAATTCGTAACTTAGGTCAGCATTGCCATCAAACTGGATTCGGCAACGGGTTAAGTCTGAGGGTAAAGTAGCAACATTCCAGGAGGCGACAAAGGGGACATGTTCACTGGCTTCTATCTTCCGGTGTCCCTCCAAGACCCCTTTTTGATAGAGACTGATGGCATAGGGTAAGAAATTCCGCTTAGTGCCCTGAACATAAGGTAAGTAAACACTGGCTTGTTGTTGAGTGGCAGGCTGGAGTTGGTCAATAGACATTGTTAAATATTCCTCAAGTTAGTTGGCAACTGGGGATATTAGTAGTGTTCCCAAAAAATGTGTCCAAAGCACATAGTGGGGAGCAGGGAGCAAAGAGGTAAATTAATTACTCATTCTCCCCCTTGCACCCAGCAAAGTGCCCCTCTGCCTCTTTATCAATGCCCAATAAATGAAGTTACTGCTAAGAAATATTAAAATTTCGGTTAGAATAATGCTGCATTAACTTTTATCGAAGCTGGGGACGATAACACTAAAAATCCCGACTGTAAAGTTGTGGATGTTATTATTGCTGTTTCTCCCAACAACGAGCTGCTGCTACCTTGCTATTACTTTGCCCAAACCGAAGTTCTCATTGAAGAAAGTCCCACTCTACAAGCTTCCTGCCCAAGTGGCTATCAAAGGAATCAAGCCTCTGTCTAAGAGTAGCAAACATGGTTAATGTGAGGTAATTACGCAGAGTGGCGGTGACAATAAAGGTAGTCCCAGCGGCTTTTGGCTTAGGGATAGCGGGTATTGCAGTTTGCCCATTCCGATTAATATCGGGAAAAGTAGCTTAGGGATATTTGTCCGTAAAATTACTAACTGTAGACAAATACTGGTTTTTGAATCAAGCAACCTAACCTATGCCAGCGAATTCCTGGCCCGAAGAAGATTCTTATCAAGAGCTTGATCCGCTCAACTCCTTGTTGTCTGACCTATCAGTAGATGAGGAGTCAGTGTTAGAGACAGATTCTATGTCTTTAACACCCCGGTTTCAAGGTCGTAGACGCAAAGCGGCTCTAGTCTTGACTATCGTCTGGAGTGGCACGATCGCTCTACATTTAGTTTCTTGGGCTTCCATATTTATTCTAGGACTGACCACCATTCTAGGATTTCATGCCTTGGTGGTCGTGTTTGCTAAATCCCGTCGCTATCCAAAAGAAATACAGGGAGATTTGCCCTCTGTATCTGTGCTAGTGGCTGCGAAAAATGAGGAAGCAGTAATTGCTAAATTAGTCAAAAATCTTTGTAATCTGGAATATCCAGGTGGGCAATACGAAGTATGGATTATTGACGATCACAGCAGTGATAGCACGCCACGTTTATTAGCAGAACTCGAACAGAAACACGAGCAACTGAAAGTACTAAGGCGTTCAGCAGAAGCTAGTGGTGGTAAATCAGGGGCGTTGAATCAGGTATTGCCGCTGACAAAGGGCGAAATTATAGCAGTATTTGATGCTGATGCCCAAGTAACACCAGACTTGTTGCAACAGGTAATACCTTTATTTCAAAGAGAAAAGGTGGGGGCGGTGCAGGTGCGAAAAGCGATCGCCAACGCTAAAGAAAACTTTTGGACTAAGGGTCAAATGGCGGAAATGGCCCTTGATACCTGGTTTCAGCAACAGCGGACTGCCCTTGGTGGCATTGGCGAACTGCGCGGCAATGGTCAATTTGTCCGGCGTTCAGCCTTGGAAAGCTGCGGTGGCTGGAATGAAGAAACCATTACCGATGATTTGGATTTGACAATCCGCTTACATTTGGACAAATGGGATATTGAGTGTGTTTTCCATCCCGCAGTGCAAGAAGAAGGAGTGACGAGGGCAGTTGCACTCTGGCATCAGCGCAACCGTTGGGCAGAAGGCGGTTATCAACGCTATTTGGATTATTGGGATTTAATTCTCAAAAACCGCATGGGAACGCGCAAAAGCTGGGATTTGCTGATTTTTATGCTGATTATGTATATCTTGCCGACAGCAGCAGTCCCAGATTTATTAATGGCGATCGCTCGTCATCGTCCACCAATGTTAAGTCCCATCACAGGCTTGTCCGTTACTATGTCGATGGTCGGGATGTTTACAGGTCTAAGGCGCATACGTCAAGATCAAAAATTCCCACTTTCTACATATTTTCTGATGCTGGTGCAAACGTTGCGTGGCAGTTTATATATGTTGCACTGGTTAGTCGTCATGAGCAGTACTACTGCCCGCATGTCGGTAAGACCAAAGCGCCTGAAATGGGTGAAAACCTTGCATACAGGAATTGGGGAATAGCCCCTTTGGGGAATTAAAAATTAAAAATTAAAAATGCAAAATTACCAAAAATAATTTTGCATTTTTTTATTCATCATCCACGTCTGATTCCTCTACCCACTCAGGTGTAGTTATGGAATCTGAGAATTCTGGGAAATCATCTGCAAAGCGGATAATTTCTCCGTTGAAAAATACTGCTAAACGTTGAGCTGCGATCGCTACTTCGTCAGGTTCCCAATCAGGTGCGGGTGTTTGTTTTGGAGGTGAAGGCAAAGTTTGCATTCCGTTTCCATTTACCCCGTTTCCATTTACCCCATTTCCATTTGCACTATTTCCATTTGCCCTATTTCCATTTACACCATTTCCATTCTTTGCTGCCAACTCAGTTTTTAGTGGTGCTGGTGGTGGATTGGTTGGCTGTGCTAATGGCGCTAGAGGAGGAATTTGCTGGTTGTAAGTGGGAGTTGGTGACTGCTGAGGGCGAGTAGAGTCTTTTGGCGGAGGATTTTTTTTGGCTGAGGTAGAGTTTGAAGAAGTTCCTTTTTCTAAATTTATTTGGATTTCACGCTGGAAAGTCTGCTGGAAAGCTGCCGTAATCATAGGTAGATAAGATTTCCCCTTGTCATACCATGCCTGTTTGATCGCAATTCGAGCCACAACACCGTCGAACTCGATGAGTTGGCTCATTTGACGCAGCATTTCTTGCCTTGATTTTGGCTGGAGATTAGCAAGCACTTGTTGCCAAACCTGAGTTAAGTCATATTCTGTTTCCCCAACAACTTCTGAAGTTACTGGCTCAATGTTCACCGATGGCACAGCAACAGGTTCTGGCGTTGGTGGTGAAACTGAGTTAGCAACAGAATTGTGATTTGTTTGCTGTTCATCTGGGGGAGATGAAGTGACGGGCTGATTTTGGGCAGCCGCTAGATGATGGTTTACAGAATTGTGATTTGTTTGCGGTTCAGCTACAGCTAAAGAAGAGACTGGGTGATTTTGAGCAACTGCTGGAGGATAGTTTGGAGATACAGCTGGTGTGTTAACTCGCGGCGCAACACTTGGAGCTTGTGGCTGAATATTTGTTGCACTGGGTAACAATCCTAGTAATGTTACTTCCAGCCACAAACGCGGCTGGGTGGTGTTTTTAATTTGCACTTCAGCTTCTCGCAGGTGTTTCTGTCCCGCCAAAATCGTGCTCATATCCAAGTATTGAGCAAACTCAACTAGCGCTGTCCACGTTTGCTGAGTACAAGCAACCAAATCGTGGCGATTGGGCGCGGTTTTAGCAATGAGTAAATCGCGGTAGAAGGCGGCGAGATTTTGCAGGATAGTTAGGGGTTCTCGACCACGATCTAAAATGTAGTGGGTACAGTCTAGAACTGCTTCCGGTTTATCTTGAGCGATCGCATTTAAGAGCGCCAGCAAGTCCTGTTCGCTCACCGTCCCGACCAAATCCCAAACTCTATCCGGTGTCACTTCACCCGCTAACAAACCCAATTGGTCGAGCAAGCTTTCGGCATCTCGCAACCCTCCCTGAGCGAGTTGGGCTACCAGGGTTACAGCATCGGGTGAAATATGAATGTTTTCAAAAGATGCGATCGCACTTAAATGCTTAACCATCGCTTCTAACTGAATGCGTCTAAAATCAAACCTTTGACAGCGTGAAATAATTGTTGGTAAAACCCGTTGCGGGTCTGTTGTCGCCAACACAAAGACTACGTGTCTCGGTGGTTCTTCTAGTGTCTTAAGTAGCGCGTTAAATGCCTGAGTACTGAGCATGTGGCATTCGTCGATTACATAAACCTTGTAGCGACACTGCACAGGAGCAAACTGGGCTTTTTCAATTAGCTCACGGATATTATCGACACCAGTGTTGCTAGCGGCGTCGATTTCAATTACGTCTAAGGCGTAGCCCTTGGTGATCCCCTGACAAACATCACACACGCCGCAGGGTTCAGCAGTGGGCTTGTCACTTTTTAGACAATTAAGGGATTTGGCCAGAATCCGGGCACTAGAAGTTTTCCCCGTACCTCTAGGCCCAGTGAATAAATAGGCAGGGGCGATTTTGGCTGTGCTGATCGCGTTCGTGAGGGTGGTAGCGATCGCCTCTTGGCCCACCAGTTCAGCAAAACTTTTGGGGCGATATTTGTGGTGCAGGGGTTCGTAAGACATGGAAAAATAGACTTCAATGCCTTTCAACGTTAATTAGTAGCACCGAGTCGAGTTTAGGATTCAATTATTTTAAACTCTCGTACCTGCTTTATTTATCGATGTTGCCATAGCCCTTGCACTCAACTAATGCCGTAAATTTTGGCACTCAGGAAAGCAAGCAACCAGAGCTTATCCTCTACTATGATTTCAACATCAATGTATCGGAATTATAGCATATCATTTAGTACATTTGTTCTTATAAAGAATGGGGAGCAGGGGGAGCAGGGGGAGCGGGGAAGAAAACTCTTGACTAATGACCAATGACCAATGACCAATGACCAATGACCAATGACCAATGACTATACGTTTTATTGACTGGACTAACGCCATAGCCCAGTGCGATCGCTACAATTTTAGGATAAGCAAAACTCGATGGTGCAGCAGATGCTCAAGCGGCTATTTCAATGGCTCAAAAAGCTTTTTCAGAGCTTGTTTGGTGGAAAACAGACTGCCTCAAAATCTAGGGAGAATGTGCAAAAAGAACCAGCACCACCCTTAAGCGATACGGATCTGGAATTTCTCTTCACCGAACTCTTGCAAGGAGTACATCAAGCACGAGGAGAAGAGTGGGCCCGGAAGTGGTTGCATAATATTGAACATCGCATCCCAACTGAACGCTGGGTTGAGTGGTTAAAGCGCTTTGGCGACAGATTGCTGGCATCACCTACACCCAATAATGAAATAGCTGCGCGGTTAGTGCAACTGGGTGAGTTGGGCATCCCAGAAATCGGAGATGTTGCCTATAGTATTGGGATGCAATTGTTGACACGCAATCAAGGCGAACCAATTTGGGAATATGAAGGCCCAGATGCTGTTAGTACGACTTTACCCTCTGAGCCAACTGCCCCAGTATCAGAGTTACCAGATGCACCAGAGAACCTTCCGGAGGGAGAATACCAAACTGTCACCCTAGAAGAGTTGTTTGTGATGTTGCAGGAGGATGAAAACTTACGCCAGCAGATTGCTCAACAGCTTGCCGTTGAAACAGATGACCCACAAGTGCTTGTTGAGGCATTGATTAGTCAATTATATCCTGCCGGTCAATCGACTACAGAGCAAACAGAAAATTAACAACTTGGCAAACTCAAGAGTTAAATCTGGGAATTGTAACGTTGTAATACTGTGCTCTTGAAGTTTTGTATATTTTTTGCTAACCTGCTACGGAAGCGCTGTCCGAATCTAATGGATTTTTACGTAATTGATGATTTTTTTAACACAACGATGGCTACAATCTAGAAAAACAAAATCCAAGAGTGTGGCAGATGCTCAGGCGGATATCGCAGTCGCTTAAAAGGTTTTTAAAGCGCCTCATTGCAAGTAAGCAGACTAGTTCTCTCAAGGGTGCGAGAGGACACAATCTGGTGGAGGTACTACCAGAACTAACCAATGCGGATCTGGAACAATTGTTTATCCAATTGTTAGAAGGCGTGCATCAAGCACGAGGACGACAGTGGGCATTGAGGTATCTGCAACGGATCGAAAATCGGATTCCGGCTGAACGCTGGATAGACTGGTTGGTGATGTTTGGCGAAAGCTTGCTAGCTTCACCTACACCAAATCCTCTTTTAGCAACACAGATGGTGCAATTGGGGGAACTTGGTGTCGGCAGAATTGGAGATGTTGCCTATGGTATTGGCATCCGGCTGATGCAAAACTTACCCACACAGATAGAGTATGAGGACAATCAGGCGCAAGATGCCACAGAAACTACTCCTGGGCAAGAACTGATCCGCAATTTCGGCGAGCAGTTATGGGAGTACGATCAGCTAGATATTGTAGAAACTACAACCGATGAAGAAATTATCCCAACTACTCCTGGGCAAGAGCTAATCCGGGATTTGGGCGAAGAGTTATGGGAATATGATGTGCCGGATGTTGTACCAATAATGTCAGCACCCCAAAATGCATCTTTTGAGGAAAGATTACCCGAAAATTTAGAGGAACTGGTATTGGAGTATGAAAGGGAAGACACCCAAACCACAATACTCGAAAATGTCCCTCTCCCGGCAGCGGAAGATTCAATCACCTTGTTAACCCAACTGAGGTTTGAGGATGAAGAAGAAGTTGTTCAAATTACAACACCAGCAAATCCCCTTTCCACTAGACAAAGGACTGAATTAGCAACATCTTCCTCGGTGGAAACCTGGGACAATACTTTGACGAATTTAGAGCCAAATGTGGCTAATACCTTAGATGAGTTGTGGGTGAGGTTGGATCAAAGTACCAATTTAGTCCAGCAACTTGCTTCGGATTTGGCAGTTCAAAGCAGCAATTCCCCTGGTATCATTGAGCGATATAGCGATAATCCGATTACCGAGGCTCAAGGGTGGTTTTACCAAGGTCTAAGCCAAGCGAAAACAGGTGATTTGTTGGGCGCGATCGCATCTTATGACCAAGCTATTGAACTTCAACCAGAATTCTCAGAATATTGGTTTAATCGAGGTTTGACGCTGTTCCATTTAGAACGTTTTGATGAAGCGATCGCATCTTACGAAACAGCCATAGAACTAAAACCTGACTTCTACAAAGCTTGGTACAACCGGGGTGGAACTCTCGGAGAATTAGGATATTTTGAAGAAGCGATCGCTTCTTTTGACAAAGCCATAGAAATCAAACCAGACTACCAAGAAGCTTGGTCTAGCAAAGGTTTGGCGCTGTTGAAGTTAGGTTGGCTACCAGAAGCAATTTCTAGTTATGACCAAGCGCTGCATCTGGAACCAGAAGACCAGGAAAACTGGTATCACCGAGGCATAGCCCTAGCTGTCGGCGAACAATTTGCAGAGGCGATTATCTCTTACGACAGAGCGCTAGAAATTTACCCAGAGTACCACGAAGTCTGGATAGACCGGGGTGTAGTGCTGTTTAATTTAGGAAGGTGGTCAGAAGCGATCGCTTCCTGGGACAAAGCACTTTCAGTTCAAGCTGATTTCTACTTAGCTTGGTACAACCGAGGTATAGCCTTAGACAACTTAGGGCGTAGACAAGAAGCGATCGCCTCCTATCGCCAAGCGATCGCCATTAAACCCGACTTCCACTTAGCTTGGTATAATCAGGCAGTAGCACTGTTTTATTTAGAACAATTTGCCGAAGCGATCGCCTGTTATGACAACGCTTTGCAAATTAAACAAGATTATTGGGAAGCTTGGATTGGTCGGGGAACTGCGATCGGTCATTTAGTAGATTCTGACGCCTTGCTGAATTTGTCGAGTAGTATCACAGCGACAAATCCCGCCTTACAACAGGGTGGCTACGAAGGAAAATTAGCCAGCTACGAGGAAGGGTTAAAGCATCTGCGAACAGATACCCACCCAGAAGGTTGGGGTAGATTGCATTTTGCGATCGCTAATACTTACTACGACCAAGGCAAAAAACATACTAATCCCCGCGATTATTGGCGCAAAGCCGCATCTGAGTATCATCAGGCGCTATTAACCCTGACACTAGAATATTTTCCCCAGTTACACCTAGAGGTTTTGCAATCTCTAAGCAAAGTGCTGATGGGTTTGGGACAAACAACACAAGTTCAAGAATTGCTGCAACGTGGTACAGATTTATTGCGACAATTACTGAGTGAAGAAACTCGCTCAGACGAAAGTAAAAAACAGCTAGCTCTAAAATTTGCAGGCTTTGACCAATTGGCAGTTGATTTAGCCGTAGAGTCTGGTGATTTAGTAGAAGCCTGGGAAATTGCCGAACAAGGTAAAAATGCTTGTTTAAACTGGCTGCTTTATGGCTGGGATCGTAATGTTTACTCGCCTCATTATGGCGCAATTCAACAACTATTCAATCCCACAACAGCAATTATTTACTGGCATATTAGTCCGGTTGCCCTACATACATTCATTCTCAAAGACCAAGCGCCATCACCGATTCTCCTCTTTACACCCATGCAAGATGCTGGGGCAATACCTTTAGGAGAAGACGCTATTCGTCTAAACGAATTGCCCCTACCTGAAGCAGTACAACGCCTAATTGAATTTGAAACTTGGCTAGAAGATTGGCATCAACAATACCAAGAATATCGCAGCACGGCCCAAGACAAAGAAAGTAAAAGCCAGCATTCTTGGCGAGTTGATATGGAACAGAAGCTGTTGCAACTGTATGAAATCCTGAGTATTTCCACAATTGCACAGGAACTTGAAGGCATCACCCAACTGGTTTTAATTCCTCACCGTGACTTGTACAGATTGCCCATTCATACCCTTTTCCATCTCTCTTCGCCATCGCCAGAAGAGTTGCCAAATGTAGAGTCAAATTTCACCGTCACCTATCTGCCTAGTGCTCAAATAGGTTTATCAATAAAAACTGAAGATATTTGGCAGTGGCAAAATCAGTTATTGCTCAGTGTTGAACATCCTGAAAGTACAGGCTCTTCCGCACTTAAATTTGCCAAGCTGGAGTCGGAAGTTGTTAGCCAGATGTTCAATAATATCCAACGAATTCAGGGAGCAGAAGCTACAAAAACTGTTGTCGAAAACGCCTTATTTGATAACTACAACATCTTGCATTTTACAGGTAATGTAACTAATAATTTGGCTGAACCCAAAAAGTCAGAATTAGCATTAGCAGGTGAAGATAAACTTACTCTAGATGAAATCTGCCAACACAATTTAGCAAGTTACAATCTTATTACTCTCTCTGCTTGTGAAAATTTTAGTGCTAGCAACCACACTACTAGTAGCGAATATGTGAGTTTAGTTACTGGCTTTATAAATCAGGGCGTTCCTCATGTAGTGAGTACTCTTTGGAGTGTAGAATCTTCAGCTAGTGCCTTGGTGATGATCGAGTTTTACCGACGATTACAGCCTAATAAATCAGCAGTTACTGCCTTAGCTGAAGCAACACGATGGCTGAAAGAATTAACTGCTGGTGAACTAACAAAATGGTATGAAGATATTTTGAATAATCTGCATCCTGAAGAAGTAAGAATTCAAACTTATTTAGCGACACAACTATATAGAAATAGTAAAATGGCATCAGATAAAAATCTTTATAATCATCCTTACTACTGGGCGTCATTCATAATTACGGGTAAGCCGAATTAAAATAATTCGTAATACTCGCCTCCGGCGAGAAGTAAGCTACGTAATTAGTAATTGATAATGGGGGTTTATTATGCCAGATGTTCGGTTTGATAAATACTATCGTTATGAAGACTTGACACGTATTCTGCATAGTTACGCCGAGGAATTCCCCCAACTAGTACGCATAGAAAGCATTGGCAAGAGTTACGAAGGACGTGACATCTGGCTATTGACAGTTACCAACTTTGCCACTGGTGCACATCAAGAAAAACCTGCCCTCTGGGTTGATGGCAACATCCACGCCACTGAACTGGCACCGTCAAGTGTTTGCCTATACTTCTTGCAAACATTAGTTACAGCTTACGGTACTCATTCAGAAATTACCCGTTGTTTGGATACCCGCACCTTCTACATTTGCCCGCGTGTTAACCCTGATGGTGCTGAGTTGGCATTGGCTGACAAACCGAAATTTATTCGCTCTGGTACCCGTCCTTATCCCCATGATGAGGAAGGTAATGACGGGTTAGTGATGGAAGATATTGATGGCGATGGTCGGATTTTACTGATGCGAATCCTCGATGCCAATGGGGCTTGGAAAGTCTGTCCCACTGAACCACGCCTGCTAGTGCGACGTGAACCAACAGAAACAGGTGGTCAGTATTATCGTGTACTACCAGAAGGAAAGATAGAAAATTATGACGGAGTTCAGATTCAGATTCAGCGTTCTAAGGAAGGGCTAGACTTAAACCGGAATTTTCCATTTCTGTGGCGGCAAGAATCTGAGCAATCTGGGGCTGGCCCCTATCCGACATCTGAAACAGAAGTGCGCTCGCTCGTCCAGTTTATCAGTACCCATCCTAATATTACAGGAGCGATCGCATTTCACACCTTCAGCGGTGTTCTCATCCGTCCTTACACCCACCTCAGCGATGATGAATTCCCTGTCAATGACCTGCGTACCTATCAACGCATCGGTGCAAAAGGCGCTGAACTCACCCAATACCCAGCCATCTCCGCCTTTCATGATTTCCGTTATGACCCCAAAGACGTAATTACAGGTACATTCGACGACTGGGCTTATGAATACCAAGGTCTATTTGCCTGGACAGTAGAAGTTTGGAGTCCGCAGCGCCAAGCTGGAATTACTGATTACAAATACACTGATTGGCAGCGAGAACACCCTTTAGAAGATGACTTGAAGTTGCTGCGCTGGAACGATGAAAAACTCGCAGGTAAAGGCTACGTAAATTGGTATCCCTTTGAGCATCCCCAACTTGGTCAGATTGAACTAGGTGGCTGGGATACCATGTACGCCTGGACAAATCCACCCCCTGAGTTTCTAGAGAAAGAGATAGCCCTTTTCCCGGAATGGCTAGTTTGGCATCTGTTAATCTCTCCTCGTTTAGAAATTTATGAAGCCAGTATCCACAGCTTGGGTGATGATACTTATCGGGTGCGATTGGTTGTGCATAACACAGGCTGGTTACCCACCAATGTCACCCAAAAAGCCTTAGAAAAAAAGCTGGTGCGGGGCTGTATTTGTGAAATTGAACTACCTCCTGGTGGAACTTTAGTAACGGGTAAGCCCCGTGAAGAGTTAGGTCAATTAGAGGGACGAGCCTACAAGCCTTCAACTCCCATTAGACGGCACAGCGATCCTACCAAGGATCGAGCGAAGGTGGAATGGGTGGTGCGTGTGCCTCAAGGTAGCACAGTTAAAGTACTAGCTCGTCATGAACGTGCTGGAGTTGTTCGCACTGAACTGACATTTGCATGATTTGATATCAAGTCCGGTTAATCACTGATGATTACTGCATCTGTGCAAAAACTTGAAAATTCGGCGTTGCAGAGAAAGCGGGATGATTTGGCAACTTCTAAAATTCCTCCCCTGCTTCCTCTGCCTCCCCAAGATGAAGTCAAAAGTAAAAAGGCAAAAGAGAACTGATGAAGTCTTGAAATTTAATTCTTAATTCTTTTCTTTTTACTTTTTACTTTTACCTTTTGACTTACTAGCCTCTGCCTCCCCTGCTTCCTCTCCCCTGCCCCCTGCCGTCTAAATGATAAGTCTTTACCTGGACACGATATGACATTTGGGGAAGACGCAAATTGTCAAACATACTTCCTGGCATAATTACTTTAATACAGCTTTGTCTAAACCCATAATTGCCGTTCGCCTGATTACACGCGACGAACTTCCCCAACTTCTGGCGTTGTATCAGCACCTAAATCCTGTCGATGCGCCTCTACCTAACGATCATGTTTTACAATCCATCTGGGATACGATTTTACGCGATCCCCGTTTGTATTACATTGTGGCTGATATTGCTAACCAGTTAGTAGCAACATGTAATTTAACCATTATTCCCAACTTAACGCGTGGCGCACGTCCGTACGGCATTATTGAAAATGTTGTCACTCACGCCGATTATCGACAACAGGGCTTGGGTACGCAGGTGCTACATTATGCCTTAGCTTTAGCATGGCAGCAACAGTGTTACAAAGTGATGCTTCTGAGTGGCTCAAAACGCGAGGAAACCTTGCAATTCTATGAAAAGGCAGGGTTCAAGCGGGGAGTAAAAACCGGGTTTGTTGCCCTACCGCCAGAGGACTTATAAGCAGAACTAATACAGATTAGACATCTTCCCAAATCCTAGTTTATCTATGGGTTCCTTTTCATAAAATAGTCTTTGGTAAAAAAAATAATTTCTAGGAGAAATCTTGGCGCAATCATGCTCTAAATTTTTGATTGCGATCGCTAATTTTCAGTCTAGTATTTTCAAATTTACCATCAATGGACAACTATCTAAAGAGTGAAACTTTTGCCTCGATATCCAGCCATTAGTTAGTTGTATATTTTTGATAAAAGATTAATAATACAGCATATCGGCAAGACAGATTTTATTTCTTAAATGTTGCTAAAGATCATGATGCATTGAGCTTGACGGCATTAACCCTCATCGGCAATTATAAAGAGACGGCTATCAAAAGCCAATTGTTTTACTGCTTGACTGCAATTTTAGAACTGAATAAAATCGCCTACTTGCATTAATTATCTTTATTGTTGCAACATATCAGATTAACTTATTAGCCATGTTTTTGGGTAGTTTAATCTGCGATTTTTTAAAAAACAAATAGGAACCCTATACAGTATTATGAGATGTCAGAGTAGTTACTCATAATGTTCCACATTTTTATTTTCCAGAGTTAACGGGTTTCATTGCTGGTTTCCATATCGAGGCGAACCAAATAATCATCTGGATATTTGTATTCACTTAACCTTGCATCCAGTATTTTCCAATAGTCAACCCAAGAAATTGAAAAGAGGATACTTCTATGTCTAGTTTGTTTCGTTGGTCATCAGCAAAGGTTGCTTTGCTAGTTCTGGGAATGACAGCTGCGACAATAGCTCCCATCGTAATTTCTACACCAGCTTCATCTCAAACTACTGTTCCATCTGATACACCATCTGCTACACCATCACCAACTCCATCTGCTACACCATCTGCTACACCATCACCAACTTCAACAACTAACTTGTCTGATGTTTCCTCAGATTATTGGGCGCGTCCCTTCATTCAAGCCCTAGCTGACAATAACGTGATTAGTGGCTTTCCTGATGGCACCTTTAGACCAAATCAACCTGTAACTCGTGCTGAATTTGCTGCCCTAATTCAAAAAGCTTTCGGTAACCAAAACCGAGTTCGGCAATTAAGTCAAGGTGGATTTAGTGATGTTCCTGCTGGTTATTGGGCGGCTTCTGCAATTCAGCAAGCTTACGAAACTGGATTTTTGTCAGGTTATCCTGGGAACGTGTTTAGGCCAAATCAAGAAATTCCGAGAGTGCAAGGGATTGTTGCTTTAAGCAATGGCTTAGGTTTATCTGGTGGCGATACAAGTACTCTCAGTACTTACTACAACGACGCTTCAGCTATCCCGGACTATGCTGTTACGAGTGTGGCAGCAGCAACACAAGGTAATCTTGTTGTCAACTACCCGAATGTGAAACAACTCAATCCGCAACAGTCCCTAACTCGGGCTGAAGCAGCGGCATTTTTATATCAAGCTTTGGCTAAACAGGGACGGGTGCAACCTATTGCTAGCAATCTTCCAGCTAGTCAGTATATTGTCGCTGGAAGCGGTACTCAAACCGGTACTGATATTGTTTCTCTTGCTGCATCCAGTAATTCTTTTACAACTCTAACTTCTTTATTAAAGACAGCCGGTCTAGCAGATATTCTTCAACAGCCCGGTCCTTATACCGTCTTCGCTCCCACTAATGATGCATTTGCTGCTTTGCCTGCTGCTACTTTACAACAGTTACAGCAACCAGAGAACAGAGAAGCATTAGTCAAGATTTTGAGATATCATGTGGTTCCTGGTGCAGTAACTGCTAGTCAACTCACGGCTGGGGAATTGGCAACCGATGAAGGAAGACCTGTAAATATTCAAATCGATTCCGCTAACAATCAAGTCGCGGTGAATAATGCCAGAGTTCTCCAAGCGGATGTTAAAGCTAGCAATGGTGTCATCCATGCAATTAACCAAGTCCTAATTCCGCCTGATGTTAACATCAGTCAGTTAAATCAGCCACCAGGAAGCACGGACGGAACACCCGATGTTACAGCAGGTAGAGCTACTCGTGGTGGCAGAAGCTATATCGGAGGTGGTGGTAATATTGGTTTGAGCGGCAACGATACAGCTTTGAGCGATAGTAACTTTGCAGTAATCAGTAAAGTTGGTCTGACAAACTATCTATCAGTGCGACCATCGGTGATCTTTGGGGACGATACAATATTTTTGGTTCCCTTAACTTTGGATTTTTCTCCACGTACAGCAGGTTCCGTGGGTGAACGAACCTTTGCTATATCTCCTTTTGTAGGTGCTGGCGTAGCAATTGAAGCTAATCTGGATACTGATATTGGATTACTGCTAACTGGTGGTGTAGACGTTCCTGTAGGTTCTCGATTTACGGTGACAGGTTCCGTAAATGCTGCTTTTCTGGATGATACTGATGTAGGGCTACTATTGGGAGTTGGCTTCAACTTCTAAGTCAATAGAAATAGAACACCCAGTAGGGGTGTATATATTTGCGCCCCTACTTTACTCCAGTAAATAAAAAACAGTTGTAGCAATTCAGTGATTTCCAGAAATTAAATTATCCCATTTTTAGAGCGAAGACGACGATCGCATTCTTCCCCCCCTGCTTCCTCTGCTCCCCCTGCTCCCCCTGCTTACACCGCGATGGGACATTTTTTTAGTTAGAAATCCCTAAGGTCGTTTGATGGCTAAAGTAAGTCCATCGGCGATGGGCACAAGGGAGAGGGTTACCCGTTCGTCATGATGTAACTTTTCGTTGAGTGCCCGGATTGCTTGGGTGCTTTCATCTTGATTGTGCGGGTCAGCAACTTGTCCTGACCATAAAACATTATCGATAGCAATCAATCCACCTGGACGCACCAATTGTAGCGATCGCTCATAATATCCATCATAATTTTCTTTATCAGCATCAATAAAGGCAAAATCAAATGTCTCGGCTTGCCCAGTTGCCAATAGCCGATCTAATGTTTCCAAAGCTGGTGCTAATCGGAGATCGATTTTATTGGTAACTCCGGCTTCCTGCCAATATCGCCGAGCGATCGCAGTAAATTCTTCACTCACATCACAAGCGATAATTTTCCCATCAGCTGGTAGTGCCAAAGCTACAGAAAGTGAGCTATAACCCGTAAACACTCCAACTTCTAGGGTTTTCTTCGCTCCAATTAACTCCACCAAAAGTCTCATCAACTGCCCTTGTTCTGGTGAAATCTGCATTCCACTTCTAGGATGACTGGCGGTTTCTTGGCGCAACTTCCCAAGAATCTCTGGTTCTCGCAGCGAAACGGATAAAAGATAATTGTAGAGTTGGTTATCAAGACCTATAGACTGTTTTGGCATGGTAGATCGGAGAATTGAGAGAATCTACAGTTATACTATCGCTGATAAGTGGAATCTCAGGAAAAACATGGTGCGGTTAGTTTTGACAGCAATCTTGCTGGTACTAGTGACAGCTTGTGGCAGTATTGGACTGCTACCAACTAGCGATTTAGTGCAAAAAGCGATCGCATTTGGGCTAGAACAAACTCAAGAAAAACTTAGCCAACAGTTGGATTTAGATTTTCAAGGATTTGAAATCAAGCGGCTATCAATTACCCAGGAACAACCCCTGACGATTGAAAATTTACCAGCTTTCAGGGTTCGGGGAACCTACGATTTGATTGTTAAGCTACCAAAACGGCGCTTGACGCAACCAAAAAAACCCTTTGACCTTTACTTGCAAATTCAGCAAGAAGGTAAAACCTGGCGACTGCTACTTCCAGAAAAAGGTAGTAAAGATACTCAACCAATTTGGCGTAGTTATCTCATCCAATAGCTGGAATGTGCAACTAGAAAAACCATCACAATCATGTCTGTTGCTACTTTTGACAAAAGGGTAGCAAAGATACTCAACCTAATTGGCGTAGCTATCTCGTTGAAAAGCTGGTGTGTGCAAAGAGAACAACCATCACAATGATTTACGTATAACTGCTGGGATAGCGTCATGATCAAAGTGATAGTTTCACTGGAGACAAGGCAATATGTATATCAACTTTTTCATTAGTTCCATTGTTGGAATTGTGGTTCCGGTGCTGGTGGCTTTTGGCTTACTGCAATGGTTGCACATACCTACAGGTAACTTTCTTGATTGGGTGATTGGTGGTGCTAGTTTTTGGTGGCTGTTGGTAATTGTTACCGTCCCGTGGAATGTGCATTTTCAAGCTAAAGAAGTCTTGGCAGAAGCAGCACAATCAACTGAGAGAGGAATTCCAGTCGATGAGAAACAAGTGAAGTATGTCACAGTGTTGGCAAAGCGATCGCTCTGGGTTGCGATTGCTTTACACTTATTCTCTGCCGTTGGTCTTTATACCCTTGCTGTCACTGGTATTAGTACGGTGGGGTATATAAGTTCTGGTGCAGCTTTGTTATTAACAATTCTCCGTCCAGCGATTCGGGCTTATGAGTATTTATATGCGCGGTTAGCGATGATTCGCCAAGAATGGAAGTATCCGCGCGAAGATATTTTTGAACTGCGCGATCGCTTCTCTGTATTGGAACAAAAAATCCAGTCATTAGAAGATCAACTCAACCCAGAACAACCCTATTCTTTATCTGCAACTCAACAACGCTTTGCCGAAGAGACTCGTAGAGATTTAGCTCGAATTGCGGCTAACTTGGAAGAATTACGCGCAACAAATCAAACTGAACATGAGCGTTTGGCAAGAGAAGCCAGAAATGCGATCGCGCAACTTTCCACCGACGGGCAATTTCTCGATCATGTCCGCGAAATTATTCGATTTTTTAAGACAGCTTAATTATTGCTCTAAGCTCTTCTTCAAAACTATACCTATCAACCGTTTCAGTCTCAATACGGTTCAGTTAAGTGCTAAAAACTAAAACTGACGTAGGTTGGGTTGAGGAACGAAACCCAACATTTCTGAGGCTTTGTTGGGTTTCGCTGTCGCTCAACCCAACCTACTATTCCTCTTAACCCAAGCGTATTGGTTTCAGTCTGATTTTAAATTAAGTAAGAAATCCCGGAAGCTGGAATGATAAAGACTGTAACGGATTTCTCCATCAATTTCCTGGAGTGTTAAAAACTCACGCCAATTTTCCAGAACTTCTTCAACATCGTATTCATCAGCATCAATTGTACTAGCGATGCTTTCTGCTGATATGACTGATGAAACTTGCACTAACACACTCAGCACAGATGATTTCAATTCCCTCTCTTGGCTTGGCGAATTAGGGGGAATCATCTTGTGCAAATGCTGCTGATAGTAAGCCTCTAAACCAGGAGGAAGTTGTTCAAACTCCTTAGAGATAGCAGGTAAAATCTGGCTGAGGTACATGAAATTGTTTTCGCTTTTGGCTATTAGCTGTGCTGTGAGTTCTTCGTCATTGTTGACGTATTGCCGAATATATGCTTCTACATCTTCCCGGTTTTGTTGTGGGTATGCTGCTAAGTCGAGAATTTCGGAAGGTGCTTCTATCAACAAACCCGATTGTTTTCGCACATAAGGACGACGGGTGAGAAGGAAATAGACGCCACGCGGGAGATATCTGGGAAGATAAAAGAGATTTGAGCCTGGGGTTTGGTTGGTGCGATCGCCAGCATCCAAGGCATCAATAGCAATGATAAACTTTTGCTGAGGTTCTAGTTTGTCGCTGACTTGCTGAAGGAACGAAGGTAGAGACGCGAATTTTTGCGTCTCAATTTGCGTGCAGATAGTAGCAATAAACTCCTCAGCGCGATTTTTGCCTGGGAGTTGGGCGTTGTAATAGAGAACGTGGGGATTTTCGGTGACGTACTTGGCGAGGATGGCACTTTTGCCGCTACCGGGTGCGCCAATTATGGTAAAGTAACCCCGGTTGTGGCGCTGGAGAAAGTTGGATATAGCGGTGAACACGAAGACGCGACCAACAAAGTTTTGACTTTTTTCGAGAATGACTTGTTGAAATTCTGTTGGGTAGGAGGGGGAATTGATTGGCGTTGGGGGTCGAGGTGAAGTGTTCATATTTTATTCGACATTCTCCAACCGTAAAAAATGCAGTCTCCCTGATGACTCTCCTGCCACAATTGTCACCCCATCTGCTGCAACAGCGCAGCAATTAAATGGAGCCTCTCCTGTAAAAGTGGCAATTTCTTCCCCAGTTTGTATATTCCAGAGTTTGAGTGTGTTGTCATTTGAAGCAGAAATCACCCGCTTGCCATCGGGGGTAAGGGCTACTGCATGTACCCAGCCGCTATGACCTTTGAAAGTACGCTCATCCTCCCCAGTTTCCAGATTCCAAAGTTTAAGTGTCTTGTCATCTGAAGCAGAAATCACCTGCTTGCCATCGGGGGTGAGAGCTACTGCTCTTACCGAGCTGCTATGACCATTAAAAGTCCGCTCATCCTCCCCAGTTTCTAGATTCCAGAGTTTGAGTGTCTTGTCATCTGAAGCAGAAATCACCCGCTTGCCATCGGGCGTGACGGCTATTGCTGTTACCCAGCTATTATGACCTGTGAGGGTGAGAAGTAAACTTCCGCCAGGGGAAATTAAGTTAGATGTTAACGGACAGAACCAAGGTAAAACTTGCTGCTTTGCTACTTTGAGCATTACTTGAATTTCCGGTACATCAAAGTGCTGCATTCGCCCCCACAATTGCCCTGCCAGTTGCTTTTTATCTTTTACTAAGATATGCGCTGACAATCGCAACCCTCCTTGAATCAATTTCAGCGTTTTGACTTGCTCTGGATTATATTCTGGGTTGTTTAATAGTTCTGAATCATTAATTAAATCATAATCCTCGATTAGTGACTGCACACCAAAATCAGAATGGTTGACTTTAGCATCGATAAAATTAAAATCAGTCAGTCTTTTATAAAACGGTTTCCACTTTCCTATTTTTGCTTTAACACGAGGGTCAATGAGGATGGTTCGCTGGTCGCTTAACGATAACTGGGCAAATTTTTCAGCAAAACTACTCATCTTTGTCCTCACCTGATTTTAGGCTTGCCCACAATTGGTCATTAGAGTCGGAAATCAGACGTTGAACCTCTTGCCAATCAATATTATTGTTCTTTTTCTCTCTTTTTAGATTAGGTTGGTTGCGGAGAAAATCTGCAAAACTTTGGTGATAAATTGAATAGTAGTCTTCCTGATTTTGTTTTTGTTTTCTCAAGAATTCCAGCCACTTATTCAAAAGCTCCAAGACATCATATTCATCTCGACCAGTGATGCGGGCAATGGATTCACAGGAAATCGGTTTACCTACCTCAACCAGTACACAGAGAATAATCGCATTTGTCCGCTTGTCTGGAGTATCCATTTCCATCTGCTTCCAATGCTGTTCATAATAACCCTGAAGTTTTTCAGGTAATTCCTCTAAACTTAAGTCTTGATAATCTCCTCTAGCAATACTTGGTAAGACATAGTACAGGTACATAAAATTGTTTTCACTTTTTTGTGCTACCTGCTCAATAAAATATGGCGGCTGAATGTTGCGTTTTTGAATCCATGCCTTCAGACCATGATGCTCTGGCTCATCATTGATAAATGTACTAATGTACTCTGTCACATCTTTTCGATTCCAGACTTCATAGTTATTTGCTGTTAAATCCAACTGCTGCTCTGGAACTTCTTCAGTCAACAAGCGCTTTTCATTTTGTGCATAGCGTCGCCTAGTTAACAGAAAATATATCCTCTCTGGCAGATTTTTGGGTAAATCTAAAAGATTTCCTGAGCCTGGTTGTTCAACTTCATCGAGTGCATCAACCACAATTACCAAAAATTCACCAGCCGCCAGCTTTTCATTTACTTTTGTCAACAAAGTAGGTAAATTATCATTCTCTGCATTCTGTAACTGATAACGATTAATCAGTTGTTGACGAATACTTTGCAGAAATTGGTCTGGTGTGTTGCGACCTTCTGCCCGAATATTGAAGTAGCAGATAGCTTTGTATTTAGATACAGATTGGGCTGCGATCGCACTTTTCCCCATCCCCGCATCCCCAATCACGGTAAAATAACCTTTGGGATGTTTTTTGAGGAAATCATCAAACTCATTAAATACAAAGACCCGTCCGCAAAATGCCTTAGTTTTTTCTTCGATTAGTGCTTTAAACTCATCTGGATAAAGCGACTGTTCTGGAGGTTCTGTAGATTTCTTCAGGTGTTCTTGAAGTTCTACGTTAGTTATATGTTGCCCTGGATTGATAGAGCGTTTTGCTACATTGACAAAAGCTTGATGGAATTCCTGAACCTGTAAAACATCTATTTTAGCTTTTTGTGCCTCATCTCTTAATGGATTCCATTCTTGGTGATTGAAATCCAATGGCTGCTTTGAAAAAGCTTTTGAAAAAACTTTTCTTACTTTTTGATTGTCAAAAAATCTCAGGTTAAGCTCAAGTTGAGGTTTATCAAAACCATACTCTACTAAAGCATGAACATAAACATCGTCAAACTTTTCTGGAGGCTGTGCTGAATTAAGTCCTAACTTTTCTTTAATTTCAACTACAGTTCTGTTACGCTGAACTGTATTTATGATTGGGGAAACACTAGCAGCAGCGATAGCTTTAATTAGGAAGTTAATATCCATCTTTCCTGTGGTGGGAGCAGGTTGTGATACCCTTACCTTATCGCATATTCACTTAGTACATAATTTCACAAGTTCGTAGCAAAAAATTACCATCCTTAAACCTCTGCGTTCTTACCCTGTGGGAAGGTTGGCGTATAGAAACGTAGAGCTTTGCTAAGTAGTGCAAGATGTGATGTAGAGTTATCTGTGGTGCGATCGCTAACCTAGATTGACTCACTAGCGATCGCCACTTTATTATCCGTCATTCTAAATATACAAGCCGTTCTTGCCAACATTGCAACGTTTCTCCCAAACATTGCAACATTCATAAGCAATATTGTAATCTTTCTCATCAGCATTACAATATTCTCTATCAATGCTGCAATATTCCTCATCAACATTACAACATTCATCAGGGACATTGTAATATTTCTCATCAACATTACAATGTTCCTTATCAATACTGCAATATTCCTCATCAACATTACAATATTTCGGTATAATCTATTCCCCAATCCTTATTTCCCAGTCGGACACACTTGCTGCACTTTTAGGGGAAGTTGCCGACACATCTGCTGGAATCCTTGAGGATTAATTTGCCACCAAACAAATAATCCTAGACTTGTACCCCCCACAAGCAACGCTAAGACTCCTCCTAGCATTATCAAACGTTTACCCCGATTAGGTTTTGTAATTAAAGTTGGTGGAATTTCAGGGCTGAGAATAGGTTCCTCTGAAAAATCCAAATCTAGATCCAAATCTAGCAAAGTTTGCGAACTTTCTGTAAAGGAAATTAATTCCTCTTGTTCCTCCTGTTCTTCTGCTTCCTCTTCCTCTTGTATTTCTGCTTCTATAATCTCTTCTGGCAACGTCGGAGTTACAGGCACTACGTATTCTGGGGAGACACGATAATAAGTGAGAACAACCGATGTATTATCACGCCCATTTTTTTCGTTTGCCAAGTTAATCCAGTTGCGAACAGCATCTTCAACTGTCAATTGTCCTGCTAACACCGGTATTGCATAATCCTGCCAAGATTGTTCCACCCAGTTATTATCACTTAAACCATCAGAACACAGTAGCAAGATGCCATCTTCTTCCACAATTAATCGCTGAACCTTGAGACGCAAAGATTCTGAATCTCTTGTCCCCAATGCTTGAGTTAAGGCGCTAGCATCTGGTCTAAACAGTGCCTTTCGATACAAGCTTTTAGCAAAACGCACTTCCCGCGTTGCCACATCATCATCTACTGTGAGTAGCTGACAATAATTGCGACTAATCCAATAAGCACGGCTATCGCCAACATTAGCCAAATAAAGCTCATGGGTATTATTTGATTGCCAGCCAGTACTTGTCTGCACTCGTTGGGGAACTTGCAACGCCATGACAATAGTTGTAGCCATGCGTTCTTTGCCTTGGCGTTTTTGTTCATTATTGCGGGCACAAATCAGATTATTTACCACTCGCAAGCTTGCTTCTAGTTGTTCCTGCAACAACTCTGGTGGTACAAGTACAGTTTGTTCTGTAACCTCCTTTAGCAAAACGCGAATTTGCAACTTTACAGACTGCACTGCTAACTGGCTGGCAACCTCACCGCCTTCATGTCCACCAATGCCATCGCAAACAATCGACAAGTGGCGCAATAAAGGTTCATCTAAATCACTCAAAGCATTGGGGTAGCAAGCGTCTTCATTTTGCGCCATCAATGGGCCAATATCTGTAGAGCCTGCCACCTTCGGGACTAATGGCAATTCTGCCGCAGATGCTAGTAGTAAATTATTGAGTTGAATATTAATAGCTTCTAACTCAATCTCTGTTTCACACATCTGCTGGACTATGTTCTGTAACCCTTTAGCTACTGATGCCTTTGCAGACGCTACCCAAAATTGCCAACATTCCCCTAGATTTTGTAAACTCAGCTTCTCATCTGCTGGTGTTTGGTAGAGTTCCAACAGTCGCACACACCAACCTTGGACTCTCAAATTGTCTACTACCAATAAACTGCGGCTAAGTCCCAATTCTGATAGAGGTGTCCAAAGTTGGAGAATTTGCCACAGCCAATAAACTTGTCGGACTGCCGTTGCTTGCTCCCATGCCTCAACAATAGTTGGATAGATATTTCCTGTCTTATCTATTGGCACATTTTCCAACAAGAGGATATCAGTTGGATCTTCCTCAAGGTTACTAGCAAACCCATAAGCCTGGGGCAAATGCAACCGCTCTTGATATAACCGTAGATAAGGAATTACTTCCGTTGGCAATTCTTCAGGTACATCTGGCGGCAGCCCCGGTTGAGTATCCAGCCAAATCTGAGGACTAATTACCTCATACCTGTCTGCTACCGTTGTACCTGGTGTAATTTGAGCAGACAATGAGCCAGTAGCCCAAAGATAGCGGTGAACCAAAGGAGTTTGGCAACTGGCACAAACACTATCTCCCATCGGATTAATGGGACTCTTACAGCGTGGATTTATACAATAAATTATCAGTTGAGTAGAAATCATAAAGGTATAAATTATAAGAAACTAATCAACTCATGAACTTCGATTAACTTTAGCTGGCAAAGACTTGAAGGCTAGAATAGACTGGATTTGTGTACCGCTAGCTACATCTTGTTACTGAAATTAATCAAAATTATTGGTAAAAAGACCAAGTTTTGTTTTCTGTAAATAACTTGCGTCTGGCTGTATCTAATCGTAGAAATGCATTTACGTCAATGTAGAGTTTAGGATGGCGCTATGCCAAGTTTTACCTTAATCTGGCTTCTGGCAGGAGCAGTTCTTTGTTTAATGGAACTGTTTTTACCATCGGCGTTTGTCGCCTTCATGATGGGAATTAGCGCTTTTGTGGTGGCGCTGCTGTCTGGAGTGGGTTTGGGAAGTGTATGGTTGCAAATTGTAGTTTGGCTAGTACTTTCCATCACACTAGTTTTGCTTTCTCGTCGGTTTTTGCAACCACGACGACGCCGGTCGAAAATTCAGGATGCAGTCATAGCTGAAACCTTAACAGAAATTCTGCCTGGGAAAACAGGGCGGGTGCTGTATGAGGGAAATTCTTGGCAGGCACGATGTGATGATGACAAATTCACCGTACCACCCCATCAAAGAGTTTATGTAGTCAGGAGAGAAGGTACTACTTTGATTGTGATACCAGAAAATCTGTTGAGTTCTTAGGAAGGAGGCAGGGGCAGGAGGCAGGAGGCAGGAGGCAGTAATTCCTCATCTTCCTCTGCTCCCCTGTCCCTCACTCTTCTCTTCTTTTGAGTTACATTTAATACTTAAAAAATCAGGAGATTCACAATGGAACAGTTCTTTTTACTAGTATTTTTAGCCCTTGGTGGTTCTGCTGTAGCGGGGTCTGTGAAAGTCGTCAATCAAGGCAATGAAGCTTTGGTGGAAAGATTGGGTAGTTATAACAAAAAACTGGAACCAGGGCTAAACTTTGTCGTTCCTTTCTTAGATAGAATTGTATACAAAGAAACTATCCGCGAAAAAGTCTTAGATATTCCTCCCCAACAGTGCATTACTCGCGATAACGTTGGCATTGAGGTGGATGCAGTGTTTTACTGGCGCATCGTGGATATGGAAAAAGCCTGGTACAAGGTAGAAAATCTCCAGTCGGCAATGGTAAACATGGTGCTGACTCAAATTCGCGCCGAAATGGGGCAACTGGAGTTAGATCAAACCTTTACTGCTCGTTCTCATATCAGTGAACTTTTATTACAAGATTTGGACGTTGCTACCGATCCTTGGGGTGTGAAAGTGACACGGGTAGAACTGCGAGATATTATTCCGTCTCAAGCAGTGCGTGAATCGATGGAATTGCAAATGTCGGCAGAACGACGCAAACGGGCAGCAATTTTAACTTCTGAGGGCGATCGCGAAGCTGCCGTCAATAGCGCCAGAGGTAAAGCTGACGCGCAAATCCTGGATGCTGAAGCTCGTCAAAAATCGGTAATTTTGCAAGCGGAAGCTGAACAAAAGGCGATCGTTCTCAAAGCTCAAGCAGAACGTCAGCAACAGGTTTTGAAAGCGCAGGCGATCGCAGAATCAGCAGAAATTATCGCCCAAAAACTCCAGACGAATCCCAATGCCAATAAAGCAGTAGAAGTTCTGTTTGCCTTGGGCTATTTGGATATGGGCGCGACAATTGGTAGAAGCGATAGCAGCAAGGTCTTATTTATAGATCCACGCACTATTCCTGCTGCTTTCGAGGGTATGCGTTTCGTTATCTCAAATGGTCAGATTGACTCTAACGAGTTGTTTTCTAAACAAATCCCAGGATTAGAAAACAACCGCTCTAGTTAGAAGTAGAGATAGAGAGTGGAGACAAAGGGGGACAAGTTTCTTCCTTGTCTCTTTGTTTTTTTTCAATGACTAATGACTAATGATAATTAACCCAGAACAAGTCATCAACGCTATTATTGCGATCGCGAATCCTTTAATTAAGGAAAAAATTCAGCGCAATGAGACTGTAATTAAATTACTTCAGCAGTTTAATCTCGACCCGGAGCATCCACCAGCAGATTTTAGTGGGGTTTATGCTTATGCACTGGTAGAGTACGGCGTTGGGAAACCCAAGCCTTGTTTAGAACTTTTTCGCCAAGAAGCAATAAAACTGGCTTTCCGCAAAGCATTTGACCATAATAACCCCTCAATTTTGCTTTCTGAGGTTGATGCTTGGCTTGATGCATACTCATTGGGTGATGACATTAGAACTTTGGGAATTGACATTAGACGCGAAGTTGCCGCATTTTATATTGTTTTTGCAGAAGTTGCTAAACGCACTCGCAACCCAGCAGATACACTAATGAGTCAACAAATTGGCTCTTTGCAAAAACGCATTGCAAATATCCAAGAATTACTCGATAGGTTGCCGACACTAGAAGGTATTCGTACAGAAATAGCGCGATTGGCTGCACAAAATTTACCCGCACTGCTGGAGGCCGAAACATTTAGTGAAAATAAATGTCGAGCCATAGCTTTAGCTCAACAAATGCGCGGCTGGTTTGAAACCTTGGGCTATCGCTTTGAAAAGTATGAAATTTGGGGCGATTCATATTTTGAGTGGATTATCAATGTGCCAACCCGGCGTAACCGATATGACCGCATCTTAATCAGGGGAATTGAGGGAGAAGTTGGACTCAAAGATGTAGCTGTTTTGCGTTCTTCTGTGGAGCAGCAGAGAACTGATGAAGGTTGGTTAGTAACAGCCAGACGGATTGCACGCGCGGCGCGGAATGAGGTAGAAAAAGAGGAAAATCGCCACTTAGGTTGTTACACTTTTGACGAACTCATTGACCAGGATGCTGATTTTAGCGATTATCTCGATTGGTTAGAAGCAGAAATTATCCGCCGGCAAATAGATACAAAATACGTTCCTTTAGCTTGCACAAAAGAGGAAATTGACCCCGATACTAAACAGCGTATCGGCATCAGTCACTATAGCGATCGCGATGGTTGGATTGATGGTTATATTGATATGTGGTTGGACGATCCCGCCAAAGAGCATATTTCTATACTAGGAGAATTTGGTACGGGGAAAACTTGGTTTGCCTTCCACTATGCTTGGGTGGCATTGCAACGTTACCGAGATGCCCAAAAACGCGGTGTTGAACGTCCCCGCTTGCCTTTGGTGATTACGCTGCGAGATTTTGCCAAAGCGATAAATGTCGAGAACGTTTTGGCGGGGTTCTTTTTTACACAACATAATATTCGTCTAACTAGCGAAGTATTTGACCAGTTGAACCGCATGGGTAAAGTGCTGCTAATTTTTGATGGTTTTGACGAAATGGCAGCAAAAGTTGACCGTCAGCAGATGATTAATAACTTTTGGGAACTGGCTAAAGTTGTGGTTCCCGGTGCAAAAGTTATTTTGACTTGTCGCACCGAACATTTTCCCGACGCGAAGGAAGGACGTGCTTTACTCAATGCCGAGTTGCAAGCATCTACCAAGCAACTGACAGGGGAAACACCGCAGTTTGAAGTGCTGGAACTGGAGAAATTTAACGACGAGCAAATTCGCCTGGTGTTGTCGCACCAAACTGAAACTGCAACAGTTGAACAGGTAATGGGAAATCCGCAATTATTGGATTTAGCCCGTCGTCCGGTGATGACTGAGTTAATTTTGGAAGCTTTGCCAGATATTGAGGCGGGTAAACCTGTGGATATGTCGCGGGTTTACTTGTATGCGGTGCGGCGGAAAATGGAACGAGATATTAAGAGCGATCGCACCTTTACTTCTTTGGCAGAAAAGCTATACTTTTTGTGCGAACTTTCTTGGGAAATGCTGTCTACAGACGAAATGAGCCTCAATTATCGGCTTTTCCCTGACAGAATTCGGCGGTTATTTGGTTCAGTGGTGCAGGAAGAGAAGGATTTAGACCACTGGCATTACGACATGATGGGGCAAACAATGCTCATCCGCAACGCTGATGGTGATTATACTCCGGCGCATCGGTCGCTGTTAGAGTTTTTTGTCGCATATAAATTTGCAGCAGAGTTGGGGGTGTTAGCTAGTGATTTTACAGAGTTGGCGCAGGTGCGGTTCCAGGTAAATCATGATGTTGCGCCTGTTGATTATAGTTGGTCTTCTTATTTCAGTCGTCAGGTAGATGCGGCTGGGGAGATTTTACCATCTGCGGTATTGAAGGGATTTGTAAGTGAGTCCTTGGAGAAGTTGAGGCAGACTTTTGGTAAAGCACCTTTGACGAAAGCGGTAATAGATTTACTGGTGGGGATGGTTGATGTTGAGGCTAAGGAGTCAGTTATCAAGATTATCGAGGGGACGCGGGGGAAAAGTGAGGATGAAGTGAGTTATGTCGGGGGGAATGCGGCGACGGTTTTAGTGAAGGTAAATAAGGCTGCATTACGAGGAAGAGATTTTAGTGGTGCAGTAATTAAGGGAGCAGATTTTACGAATGCTATTTTGCATAATGTTGATTTTGCTGGGGCTAATCTGAGCAGTTCTACTTTTACAAAAGTCTTAGGTACTGTCTTGTCAATAGCATTTAGCCCAGACGGACAGATTGTTGCTACAGCAGATGCTAATGGTGAAATTCACTTATGGCGGTTTGTAGATTGTAAACGACTTTCAACATTAGAAGGACATACTGATTGGGTACGAACAATCGCCTTTAGTCCTGATGGTCAAATGCTAGCGAGTGGTAGTCAAGACCTCAAAGTAAAGTTGTGGGATATCCTTACAGGTGAATGCATTAAGACTTTAGACCAGCATACTGACAGGATTTATTCTGTTGCTTTTAGCCCTAATAGCCAGATGCTAGCTTGTAGCCAAGACGAAACAGTAAAGTTGTGGAATATTAACACAGATGAATGTCTCCAAACTTTATACGGTCATACTGATAGGATATATTCTGTTGCTTTTAGTCCTAATAGTCAAATGCTAGCTAGCGGCAGTGGAGATTCAACAGTAAAGTTGTGGAATATTAACACAGGTGAATGTCTCCACACTTTACACGGTCATACTAAGAAAGTCAGGTCAGTTAACTTTAGTTTTGACGGTAAAATCCTTGCTAGCAGCGCTGGCGATTGTACAACACGATTTTGGGATGTTCATACTAGTGAATGTATACAAATTTTACAGGGGCATACTGGCACAGTATGGTCAGTAACATTTAATAAGAGTGGTGAAATAGTAGCAACTGGAAGCGCAGATAAAACAGTAAGACTATGGGATGCAAAAACTGGAAAGTGCATTCAAATATTAAAAGGACATATTGATTGGGTACGTTCTGTCATTTTTCACCCACAACATAATGTCTTAGCCAGTGCAGGTGATGATCAAACAGTGAGATTCTGGGACATTAATACTGATGAATGTTTTCGAGTTTTGCAAGGGTATCATCATTTAGTGTTGTGCGTTGCTTTTACTCCTGATGGTAAGACTTTAGTCAGTGGTAGCAATGATGCTCTATTGAGATTATGGAATATTAATACAGGCGAATGCTTCCAAATCTTACAAGGTCACAAAGCATGGGTAACGTACACTACTATTAGTCCAAATGGGCAAATACTAGCTAGTGGAAGTTCAGATGGAACAGTAAAAATTTGGAATCTACATAATGGTAAGTGTGTAAAAACTATAGAGGCAAACAATAGTTGGATTTTACCTACTGTATTTAGTCCCAATGGGCAAATCCTGGCTTTAGCTGACAAAACGACAATACAGTTGTGGAATATCTCTACTGGTGAACATACTAAAATTTTACAAGGAGATACAGCTTCCCCTTGGCTAAAATCTATAGCTTTCAGTCCTGATGGTAATTTGTTAGCTACTGGAAGTGAAGACTGTAGGATAAAGCTGTGGGATATAAACACTGCTGAGTGCATCAAAACTTTGGAAGGACATATTGATTGGGTTTGGTCACTTAGCTTTAATCCTGATGGGCAGATATTAGCAAGTGGTGGTGGTAACTACGATAAAACTGTAAAGCTGTGGGATATAAACACTGGCGAATGCATCAAAACTTTGCAAGGGCATAGGAGCGATGCGAGGTTCGTTACATTTAGCCCTGATGGTCAAATTATAGCGAGTAGCAGTCACGACAGAACAGTAAAGTTATGGGATTTTCATACAGGTGAGTGTTTCAAAACCTTGGAAGGACATAGTAACTGGGTAGTATCTATTTCATTCAGTCCCGATGGAAAAATTCTGGCTAGCGGTAGCGAAGATGGAACAATAAAACTTTGGGATGTAAAAACGGAGAATTGCATAAAAACTTTGATACCAGAACGACCTTACGAACGCATGAATACCACAGGTATTAAAGGTTTAACCTCATCCGAAAAAGCCGCCCTCAAAGTCTTAGGTGCAATGGAGGATGGAGAATAGATGTTAGGCGTAGCTCGTTATAGGCATCACCTAATATTTCATCCGATCTATTTGATAAGATTACAATGGCTAATGATGAGAATGCGATTGCACTAAATTGTCGCATTCTTCTAGAAATGAAATAATCAAGTTTTGATAAGTTGTAAATTATGACATTATCTCTTCAGCCAACTACAGGACTAAGTTTAGAAAAATTCTTACAACTACCAGAGACAAAACCAGCAAACGAGTATTTTAACGGACTAATCTACCAGAAACCTATGCCACAAGGAGAACACAGCACTTTACAAAGCAGTTTAGTCACAGCTATTAATGAGATTGCTAAACCGCAAAAAATTGCTTATGCCTTTCCTGAATTACGCTGTACATTTGAAGGTCGTTCAATAATACCGGATATTGCTGTGTTTGAATGGCAAAGAATTCCCCTTGATGCAAAAGGTAGAATTGCGAATAAATTTGAAATTCCCCCAGATTGGATAATTGAAATTCTCTCACCGGAACAATCACCCAATCGAGTTATCAGCAAAATTACATTTTCTATTCAAAATGGAGCAAAGCTAGGTTGGTTGCTAGATTCGGCTGATGAGTCAATCATGATTTTTGAACCCAATAAATTACCAGAATTAAAAGAAAAACAAGATATTTTACCCGTTCTGAGTGCTTTGGAGAATTGGCAATTAACAGTTGCAAATGTATTTAGTTGGTTAAGTTTTATTTGAATAAAGCATTTATTACAGCAGAATTCAGGAGTCGGAATTCAGAATTCAGAAGTAAAACACGCTTTATTCGCCTCATAAAATTAGTATAACTACTGACTAATCCCAGTAGCTTGATTTACCTGGCATTGACTGCACAACCCAAAAAACTCTAGGGTGTGGTAAAAAACTTTAAACTTATGGCTGGATTCTAACTGGTTTTCTAAGTCATGAACGGGGCATTGATTAATTGGAATTGAGACACCGCATTGCAAGCAAGTAAGGTGGTGTTTGTCTTGCTGTGCTAGGCTGTAAAGGGCTTCACCGTTAGCCAAATTCCGCACTTGTACTATGCCTTCTAGTTTTAAGGCATCTAGAGAGCGGTAAACTGTCGCTAAACCCATGCTCTGATTGGTATTACGTAGTTCTACGTAAATATCCTGGGCGGAAATGCCTTTTTTGATGGTTTTCAGTAGGTTGAAAATACGCTCTTGACTGCGGGTGCGTATGGCTCTCATAGACAATTATTTAAATATGCCACTGTAGTTGAAGCTGTTAGATGGGTTAATCGATCAATTAACTTTAACGGCTTCGTAATCTTATTTTCACTCAGTTGGAACAGAAAGTTATAGTATAGCGATCGCAGCATTCAGCAAAAGCCCGTGCAAACCAAGTATCTAGCCAAAATTTTCGTGACCCTTCGTCCTTCAGTCTTAGACCCCGCTGGTGTGGCTGTACAATCCGGTCTTAAGCAACTGGGATACGAGAACGTTGACCAGGTGCGGATTGGCAAGTACATTGAACTCACCATCACCTCGACTGATGAGAAGAAAGCGCGTCAAGACCTCGATCGCATTTGTGACCAAATGCTATCAAATCCCGTAATTGAAAATTATCGCTTTGATTTGATTGAGGTCGAAACACAAACTGGGGTCTTTTAGCGACTGAGCATGGGGCATTGAAAAGAGACAGAGGGGCGGGGTGTGGGAGGCAGGGGGGAAAACTCTGCTCCCTGCCCCTTTGCCCCCTGCTCCCTGCCCCCTGCCCCCTGCTCCCTGCTCCCTGCCCTCCTCCCCCCTGCCTCCCTACCACTCCCATTGACTAATCATGAAATTTGGTGTTGTTGTTTTTCCCGGTTCTAATTGCGATCGCGATGTTGCTTATGTAACTAGAGATTTGCTTTTACAACCAACTCGCATGGTTTGGCATCAAGAAACAGATATTGCTGATTTGGATGTCGTGATCATCCCTGGTGGCTTTAGTTACGGTGATTATTTACGCTGCGGTGCGATCGCGCGTTTTTCACCCGTGATGCAGCAGGTTATTGAACACGCCCAAAAGGGTAAGTTTGTCCTCGGCATTTGCAATGGTTTTCAGGTATTAACTGAAGCTGGACTTTTGCCAGGGGTATTAACCAGAAATCGGGATTTGCATTTTATTTGCGATCGCGTCCCCTTGAAAGTTGAGCGTACTAATCTCCCTTGGACGCAAGCCTATAGCACTGGTGAAGTTATCACTTTGCCTATTGCCCACGGAGAGGGGCGCTTCTACGCTGACGAAGCCACTCTCGCAGAAATTGAAGATAACGAGCAAGTCTTGTTTCGTTATGAAGGAGAGAATCCCAACGGTTCACTGAACAACATTGCCGGGATTTGCGATCGTCGGGGCAATGTGTTGGGGATGATGCCGCACCCAGAAAGGGCGTCAGACGCAATGCTGGGTGGTAGTGATGGCTTGAGGTTGTTTCAAAGCTTGCTAGAGAAAATAGCAGCGTTGGTTTAAAGTTGATTTTCGCGCCTCTTATAGCAAAAAAAGGGCGTTGCATATTTGCAGAATGATTTTGATGATTTTATGGGATGGGCATCTTGCCCGTCCCTTAAATTTATAATTTAGATTTCCATACTAATACTTTTCTACATTTGGTATTTCTAAAGTTAGTAAAGTATCTACAATCACCATATAATCCAAACTGACTTGATAAATTGCTAGTTACACGAACAAAATAAGGCATAGCAAATTTATCCAAGCAGGTAGATTATCTAATGACTATTCCAGAGTCAATTAAACAATTCATTACATGGATACAAGGTTTTGACCATCATGTTTTACAAAATGCAGATGATGTCAAAGAAAAGTTTATTTTGCCAATGTTTCACTATCTCTGCTTTCCAGATAAATGTCATCGTGAATACCCTTTGACAACAAATAAATCAGGAAACTATGATAGAAATTACGAAACTGCTCATATTTATTTTACAACAGATGATATTAAGCAGCAAAATCCAGATAAATCACTGATTTTTATTAAAGTAATAGAACCAAATCAAACTAAATTAAATGATGCTATTGAGCTAACTAAATTTTATAGTAATCATTTTAACGCACTGTTTTTTATAGTCTCTAATGGATATAAAATCAAGGTTTATAAACGTCTACATTACTATAAAGAAGAATTGCTATTTGATCTAAACATAGATCAGCTAAAAAATAATAATACTGCCTTAAATTTTTATAATCAATTAAACTTTGATTTATTTAAAAGTTTTGATAAAAATACAGCAAGTTTTTTAATACATAATAAATATAACTTAATAGAAAGATTCATCAGACGCCATCCAGATTTACAGGATATTTTAGAAAAATATGATTTTGAGCCTTCTATAATGCGACAAGGCTACCGCTTAGTTGTTGTGAAACCAAAAGTAGCGATCGCCTGTAATTTACCCAAAGCTTTTGGAGAAGGCGATTGTGAAATAGAGTTCAGTAGTATTCTTTTGAGAGGTTTAAAAATTCACTTAAATCATCAAGATATTTTAGGTCAATTAATGACTGGGTTACACACCCAGACAGATTGGGAATGTCGTCGTTTTTTGAAACAGTTGGATAAAAAGACCTTCCAAGTAAATTTAGGTCAAACAACGGTTATTTTGTCGAACTTAGAAGCAATAGACTTGTGTTTGTGTGTTGATGAAGTTTGCCAAGAATATCAAAATTTAATAATGGAATTTGAGAATGCTTTAGAAACTTGGAATTTTGAATTTATAAAATTTTCATCTATTCGCGGTTTTATCCTTTTTTCTGTAAGACAAGAATTATGGGAGTTAATGCAGCAGTTTGCTAATGAATTTGATTATACTAAAGGCAAGTCAGAATGGCATTTATTCCATAGAGAAGATATATCCATTCGAGTAAGTCGAGGAATTCGCGACCATACATTTATCTACCCAAAATTAGATAGAGACTTATCTTTACTGGCTAATAATCAAATTAATATAATCTACGAGCTAAATGATGTTAATTTACAATCTATTGAAACAGGTAAAATTAGCTTATGGCAGCAAGATATAGGGATACGGGGAACCTGGACAGCTAGATATACCAAACAGTGGTTATTAGAGAAATATATTCCAAAAATTATTAATTATTACTCAGGAAAAATTCAATTATCTGAAGCTGAATTGCTAGCCAAAATAACAAATTATACAAGCTATCGTATGCCCATTAAAGAAATTGATAATATCAGAGATTTAGTACCTTATCTTCGCGACATACAATCTTGGCTACATATCTATATGGAAAATATTACTGCTTCGCTCTTAAAACCATATTACCAGGCCTATACAAATTTATTGCGTAATACAGATTCTTCCATAACAGGCATAGACTATATTATAGTAAATTTGCGTAAGGTTGAGTGGAAAAATACGCAAGAAGAAAATTTTAACAATTTCAAAGACTGGAAAAACTTGACTTTTAAATATGCTATAGATTGCTTAGATAAACAAGTAGCAAGAATAAATAATAGTGAATACGAAAATAGTTTCAAAGCAGATTTAATCACTCGGACATTTATTTGGATTATAGAAAATGGGAAAATCTCTTTTTCACAAGCTCAGTTAAATGCTGCTAAACAGGCTTTGCTACCACTTTGGGAACAAAGTCGCTTTGAAATGCGCCATGTGTATCCTAATCGATAAAGCTACATAATCTGCTGTAAATCCAATACAAATCCAGGTAGTACATTTTCTCCTGATAAACTAGCAGGATTATCTAATACCTCTACATCTTTACCTGGACGATAAATTTCTACTCGCTTGTTTTTCCTATCAATTAACCAGCCTAATTGAGCGCCATTTTCGATATACTCCTGCATTTTCTCTTGCAATTCTTTCAATGAATCAGTACGAGAACGCAACTCTACTATAAAATCAGGACAAATCGGGGCAAATTTTTCTTGTTGTTCTGGGGTTAAAGCATTCCATCGCTCAATTTTCACCCAAGAAGCATCAGGAGAACGTTCTGCACCATTAGGTAGGGTGAAACCAGTTGAAGAATCAAAAACTTCGCCTAAATTACTCTCAGAGTTCCAAATATCTAGTTGGGTTGTAAGTTTAACATTACGTCTGCCAGTATCACTACCTGTAGGTGGCATAATTAATAATTCCCCTGATACAGTACGCTCAAATCGATAATCGCGGTTTTTCTGACACATCTCGAAAAATTGATCATCAGTTAAGTCGATTTTCAACTTGAGTATAGAAGGTAAAGTGGTTGTAACAGTATTCATAAGCTATCCTGAGCATCTTACTTTCTAGTTTAGTGCTGTGTGGGGTGCGATCGCATCAACGTACGTCTGCTTAACATAAGGCCAAAATCACCAGTATAAAATTGTACCAAATTAATATTTTTGGCAGGAGCGATCGCTCTTTGTAAGGTAAGATTGATGCGATCGCTAAACTTTATCTTCAGGATTGAGTCTGAACGATGCTCAAAAATTAAATCCAGAGCATGTTTATGCTTAGTGTATATTTTACGGCAGAGTTCAGCGACTTCTGAATCACTCACAATATGTCTCCTAATTAATGTAGAATAATGAGTCATTAATGTATAAATATCTGTACCAAGTGTAGATTTATAACTTATACAAATGCTATCGATTATCTCAGCTATTTTAGAATAGTTATATATTCTCCAATGTTTCTGAGAAGGTAGATCACCTTCTGGAGTTAAATAAATTAAAATTGCTCGACAATCTTTAAATTCTTGCTCAATAATCTTTTGATATTTTTTTAATTGATCTATACCTTCTCCGGCGTCAACTTTATTTTCTATTGCACATACTAATTTATTGCGCGGAGAGTGTATGAGAATATCAATATTTTGCCACTCGCGTCTAACATCAGCATCTTTAAAATTAGCTATATCTATATCAACGGGACTAAGTTTTGTATACTTTTCGTCTATAGGCTCATACTCTTCTAACAGCACTCGCTTAAGAAATCGCTTGAGGAAAATATCATCAAGTCTATGGTTTTCAGATGGATTTAACAGAAATGCTAAAAAATTTGAATGACGTAATTCTTGATGTACTACACCAATCGCTTCAAAAATATTAAATTGAGCGAGTTTTAATTCCAGTTTTTCTAAGTCTTCATTATCAACAATTAAACTTTCCAGTAATGCTCTTTCTGTATAGGGCATTGTCATTACTACTGAATTTTTACTGGGACGACAGTTGTATTATTCCCATAAATTCAGTAAAAGTTACTCTTGTAGATTAAGTAATAGGCACTGCAACTGGAACCGTGAAATGAAACTTGCTACCTTGATCTTTACCCAGAGACTCAGCCCAAATTTTCCCTCCCAGATTATCGATAATCCGGCGACAAATCGCCAAACCAAGTCCGCTTCCACCCACGGTCCGTTGCAAAAATCCTTCTTCCTGATAAAAGCGCTCAAATATAGCTTCTAGCCGACTCGGTTCAATACCTCGACCTGTATCTGCAATTGTGACTTTTAGCACAGCTTTATTCAGAATATTCCCCAAGGCTGGCTCACCTCTAACTTCTTCTAAATTCAGAATGTGAGCGCGAATAATGACTTCTCCAGTCTTGTGGGTAAACTTACAAGCATTATCGAGTAGCTTTGTCAAAACTTCAATCAATCCCTCTCCATCTACCTGGATTGGGGGTAAGTAATGGGGCAATTCTACAACAATTTTAGGTAATTTCTGATGCGATTCGAGTCCACTGAGGGCTAAATCTAGATATTCTTTTAGAGAGATTGGCTCCAGTTGCCAGCGCATCAATCCACTCTCCAAGCGAGATAGGGTGATGAAATCTTGGATTAGTTTACGTAAACGATCTGCATCTTCCAAAGCAGTTTGCAGCATCATCTGCTGTAACTCTGGCGGCATTTGCGGTTCTGTAACTAAACTTTCTAAGCAAACGCGGATGGTAGATAAAGGAGTACGCAGTTCATGTCCGACGATCGCAATCAAGTTACTTTGGGTGCGTTCCAAGTCTACCAGTTGGCGATTGAGAGTTTCCAGGTTGCTATAAGCCTGTGCCTGCATCAAAGCAACTCCAACTTGGGTAGCGATCGCCTCTACTAAAGCTACGTCATCCTCTGTCCACAAATGCGCCTCTGGATGGTGCAGTTCCAGCATTCCCACCCAAATCCCCTGATAGTGGATCGGCACCAACAAGCAAGCACGGACCTGCCAGCGTACCAGTTGCGCTTTTAAATCTGGATGGGATTGTAAGCCTAAATCCTGGGTAATATCGGCAATAACTATATTTTCTGACTGATTTTCGCCATTGCTTTGACTTTGCGCCAAAGCAGTTTGAAATAGCGGATGACTTGCCAATGACCAGACTTCCCCCTTTAAAGAAGGCAATCCAGCAGCTGTTGACTCATAAGCAATTGGCTCTTTGGGACTATCTGATTGATAACGATAAAGCAGACAACGGCAATGGCTAAAGACTTGACCTAATTCTGTAACAGTAATAGTGAGAATCTCGTTTGGGTTAAAAGAGTGGCGAATAGCAGTGGCGATCGCATTACTCAGGCGCTCTTTACGTTCCTTGCTGGCGATCGTGCTATATGCTTTCAGCAGCTTGTATTGACTGGCTTGTAGATATGTAACGAGGCGATTGACAAATAGTCTCAAGTCAAGTTCTACTACCTTACTTCTTGATGCCTGCACTTGCGATTCGTGCAACAGCCGATAACGTCTCTGAGCCTGCTTGATTTTAGGGGCTAATTCTGGTCGATAAGCTACAATCCGCTCTAACAATAGGCGGGCGGCCTGAATACTAACCTGGGGGTCAAATGTCCAAATCCCTTGAAATTGTCTTGCTTGGTCTAGCGATGCTGAATCTATGGGTGAAGCGTGTTCTCGACAAACCACACACGCTGAATATTGCCGACCAATCACAATCAAATGCCATTCCTGAGCTAATTCGTCATCAGGGGCAAAAGCGATGGTTGCATAAGGGGCTGAAGCATTACCAAAGTCAGTCTCTGGTGCAGCCAATACATAAACCTGGTCTGTATACTGAGCAATTTTTTCATAGCGAGAAATCTCCTGGCGGTAAAAGCGCTCTTGCTGAAAATTAGCAATCACCAGAGGTTGGTCTGTCCCTGCTAGTATCAAATCTTCAATTGCATGGGAAAGAGCCGCCAGCGAAGACTTGAAATAGATTTGAGGTTGTAGATGTGGTAGAACTTGGCACAAATCTTGCAATAAAGAATTTGAGACATTCATTAGTAGAGAGATTTGAAACTGCCTTGAAAAATGAGCTTTCAGCAAAAATTGGCAGGACTTAACCGAAATAGTGCTGAATAATGAGTGCTGAGGAAAAAAGTAATAATTGCACTCAGCATCTAATTAATTAGGAATTCAAAATGAAAGACTGATTTTTAAATTTTGGATTTTTAATTAGTTCGTAGCTACGCTCAACCCGCTTCGATTAAGCTTCGTTCAGTTAGGCTAACTCCGTTAAATAAGCAGTGGTGCAGATCGACCTCGGTCAGGTCTACTTCTGTGAAATCAACGTTACTTAGATCAGTTTTGTACAAAATAGCTTTGGCAAGATTGGTATGACTCAGGTCTGTATTGCTCAAGTTTGCCCCAGTGAGGTTTGCACCACTGAGATTTGCCCCAGCCAAGTTTGCACCACTGAGGTTGGTATAACGCAAGTCTGCTCCAGCCAAGTTTGCACCACTGAGATTGGTATAACGCAAGTCTGCTAAACGCAGGTCTGCTTTCACAAGGTTTCCCTTATGCAAATCCACCTGACTGAGAGTTGCCCGTATCAAGTTAGCAGCTTTGAGGTTTGCCAAAATCAAATTTGCTCCACTGAAGTCGGTTCTCCAGAGAGCCGCCGCAGTCAAATTTGCTTCAATCAGATTTGCTTTGCGCAGGTTGGTATGTGATAAAGTCGCGTTAGCTAAGTTAGCTCGATCCAAATTGATTCCAGCTAAACACACCTCGCTGAGGTTAACTAAGTGCAGGCTTACTTGAGTGAAATTTCTCTCTCCTGCACAATAGCGTTTGAGAAGTTCATCAGCATCCATACAGCCCGCCTCCTAAATCTCCATTTCTTACCGGAAAATTACAGTATCCAATTGATTCTGAATTTCGAATTCTGTATTCTTAACAATCTTTTACAAGATCGCCAATAGAATCGGTTGCTTTCGATCGCACAACAAATATGCCTCTTTTGCTTAAGCGTGGTGAGGTGGCGATTGCTGCTTCACTCATCCACGCTTAAGCAACGACTAATCTAGCACTCTATTTACGTACTAAGTTGAGCAGTTCTTTAGGAGAAGCAAGCAAGTCAATCGCTACAAAGAAAATTTTGCCTTGGGGATCTATCAAAAACCGCCATGCAATATTCATCCCCACACTCGCACCGAACCAAGGGGTTTGGACTTTACCTGTGACTTTAATTTGGGTGTAGCCATCTTCCACTGGCTCAGATACACCGCGCTCTGGAATCATCTTCAATCCCTGGCATTCTTCACGCATGTAAGCCCGAATTGCCTCCTGACCAACAATTGGTCTTTCAAAGGGAGGTTGCAAAGCACCTCCAGAGGTAAACAGATTAACCGCAGCATCAAAGTCATTGGCATTCATGTTGTTGATATAGCCCAGCACCGTGGGATTGTTGACGCCCTCAATAGTGACTTTAGTCCGAAATGCTGGTGCAGTGGGAGGAGCCACAGGCTCTGAAACTTTTTTGTAACTACCAGGAGCGTTCGGGTCGAATCCCATGCTAATTACGGTATTGCGTAGGATTGTGATTTGTTGACCTGAATCAGCATTCCGGATGGCTTGCAACACGTCAGCAGCCTTAGGAGAAAGCTTGTAGCCTTCTGGGATAGGAGCAACGATTCCCTGGGCCATCCATTCTCCCAACTGATACCAGAAGCCCAACTTGATGTTCACGGTGAAGGATGCATAGGAACGGCAGAGGGGAGTGTCAGCACGGTTAGCCAAATCGTACATGACTTGCGTTTGAGCCTCAAAAGGCATTTGCTTAATTTGTTCGAGTAAGCCTTGTGCGAGGATCATGTTGGCCGCCCCAGGAGCAGCAACTGTAATACTTCTACCCATCTCGGTATAGGCAAACCAGAGTAATGCTAGTTGATCTTCAGCATTGAGCTTAGAGAATGATTCAACAACGTTTGGAACAACATCAGCAACTAGGGTGCCGGGAAAAATACTTTGAGCCGACTGGATGGTAAAAGACATAGCAGAAATTCCAAAAAGAAAATTACAGTTCTATCGAATGTGAAAAATCAAATGTGCAAAGACGAAGGGAAATGCGTTTAGCTGTTAACAAAGGCACTCAGCAGTTTTTGTGTCACTGATAGCGAGTCTTGTCTGCGACACGCTACGCGTAGCTTGCTTCCCCGTAGGGGTACAAGCCGTCGTAGACATTCCTAGGCATAGCTATTCTGTTGCCGTTGAGTTTGGATACTCGGCAAAGCACATAGCAGGCTCAACTGCATAGTTATTTAGAAAGCCTTAATCAACAGTGTTTAACGCATTTACGTTACTTTGTATCTTTATGTAAAGAAACATAACAAGTTCGTTACAAATAAGCAATACTTTCTCAGTTATACATTGATAGCTTCTGCTTATATTAATGATAAGTTTTGCTGAAGTTAGATTAAACACAATTGGTATCTTTGTGTGTATTCACTTCCAAGAGCGTAGGCGTAACTTCTCTATGGGACGCTACGCGTAGCGTCCCGTAGAGAGCGTCACAACCGATTGGAGACATCGCCTACTTCTCGTACAAATCCAAAATACCCTACTCATCTAGTACGGTTTTTACTACCTCTGGTTTGGTGTCAAGTGCTTGCAAAAAATATTTACACTATTTTATATTCATTTACAGATGACAAAAACTAAAGAGTAAAAGATGACAGGTAAAGGCTTTACCATTAACGAACGCAGTCAACTTAACAAATTTGCGATTGAACCCAAGCTTTATCTTGATGAAACCCCACGGACAGGCTTTACCGAATATGCCGAAAAACTCAATTGACGTTTGGCAATGATTGGTTTTGTCTCACTCATAGCTTGGGAAGTTTTTACCAGACACGGTTTGATTGGATGGCTAATCAGCCTTTAGAGAAGATACTTTGAGATTTACGAATTTTCTTCACTTGACGAATAAAACAATTTAGAGTCAAACTTATGAAAGCTAATTTTGATTATCCCAAAAAAGATTTGATTGGGCCTGTTGTTTTTAGACCTGATTTCAATAACTTTGAGACCATCAATGTAAATCAAGCCTGGTCATTGTTTTTCACTGCCGATCAAGACGACAAGAGATTAGGACAAGAAACTGAATTTGGCAGATTTTTCACTAACCTTTTAATTGCTACTGGAGTAACTGGAATTATGTGGGCGATTTACTTCAGTCAATTGGGATGAGCAAGTTTGTTCATTTGTAATATCTAGTCACTGAAACCGAGGCCCTGGATTTGAATACCAGGACTTATTTTCACTTTTTAATACGTCTAAAAAACTCTCTTTAGCTTTGGAAAAAGTTTGATGTTGATTGGATTTATAAAGCTTCCCAATTTGTCACGGTATTGTGGATACATGGGCTTAGAAGTAGCACAAATTGTTTCCAAACATCTTGCAGTTCAAAGTAAAATCTATGTAATTCAAAATAGAAGGATATTGGTATATCAACTTTTAAAGTCTGGTCTGGATTCTCATACAGCAAATCGAACTATTACTGTACTCATATCAAGCCCGGTTTTACAATTAAGTAATAAAAACCAGTGTGCAATTAATTACAACTGAAAGTAACTATACAGGTAGTAAAAGGGATTGGAGATTGGGGACACAGGAATAAGCAAGGGAGCAGGGAGTAGAGAGCAGAGGGAGGAAAGAGGTAAAATTCTCATTCTCCCCCTTGCATCCAGCAAGAACTGCCCCTCTGCCTCTTGTGCCCAATCCCAAAATTCAACGCAAACAACGAATCGCCTCTAATAGACCTCTAGCTTTATTCAACGTCTCTTCGTATTCTTTTTCTGGCTCAGAATCAGCCACCAAACCTGCACCGGCTTGCACGCTGACCGTATTATCATGCACCACCATTGTGCGAATTGCGATCGCAGTATTTAATTGTCCTTCAAAATCGTAATATCCATACACACCCGAATAAACACCGCGACGACTAGACTCTAACTCGTGAATAATTTCCATCGCCCGAATCTTGGGTGCGCCGCTTACCGTACCTGCTGGGAAGGAAGCTTTCAGTAAATCCCATGCTGTTTTACCAAGCGCTAATTTACCCACAACATTGCTAACAATGTGCATCACATGGGAGTAGCGCTCAACTACCATTAATTCATCAACTTTGACGCTACCACTTTGACAAACACGCCCCAAATCATTCCGCCCTAAATCCACAAGCATCACGTGTTCAGCAATTTCCTTGGGATCTTGGAGTAAATCTTGAGCATAGGCTGCATCTTCCTGGATGGTTTTACCCCGTGGACGTGTCCCAGCGATTGGCCGTACCGTTGCTATCACTCCACCATCTGAATCTGTTTCTGCTTTCACCATCACTTCGGGACTGGAACCGATAATTTGCCAATCTTGGAAGTTAAAGTAAGCCATGTAAGGCGAAGGATTTATCTGACGTAGTGAGCGGTAAAGGGCAAAGGGGTCACCTGTGTATGCTGTTGATAGCCGCTGGGAAATTACTACTTGGAAAATATCGCCTGCTTTAATGTAATCTTTGGCCTTTTGGACGCTGGCACAAAAATCAGGGCGGGTAAAGTTACTCTTATACTCTTCTGTCCCCTTGCTCCCCTGCTCCTCTGCCTCTCTGCTCCCTGGCGGTTTCCATTCCAATCGAGTTTTTTCCGGTGATAGGGGTAGAGATAGCTTTTCGAGCATTTGGGTGACGCGATCGCACGCTTGTTGATATGCTGCGCGTAAATCTACATTGGGGTCACGTAAATCCGCATAAGCGATCGCCCAAATTTTCCGCTTCACCTGGTCAAAAATCAATAGGTGGTCTACCTGCATCCACAATCCATCAGGGATATTTCGCTCATCTGGTGGATAAATTGGTACACGCGGCTCAATCCAGCGAATTAATTCATAGCCCCAAAACCCAAACAAACCGCCAATTCCTGGCGGTAGCTGTGGTAACTTAACTGGGTGATAAGGTGCTAGACATTCGGCTAAAGCTGTAAAAGGGTCGCCTGCAAAAACGACCTGCGAACCATCGCGGTTTTTCTGGGTTGTGCGATCGCCCCTTGCTTCCAAAACCCACAGTGGATCGCAGCCCACTAAGCTATAGCGTCCCAGCTTTTCCCCACCTTCTATCGATTCCAACAAAAAGCTATAAGGCTGACCTGCACAGACTTTATACCAAGCAGATACGGGCGTATCTAAGTCCGCTACCCATTCTTGATATACCGGGACGAAGTTGCCTTGTTGCGCTAGGCTAGAAAACTGGGAGAAATCCGGAAACATCATTATTTTTCAAAGGTAATTGGTAATTGGTAATGGGTAATGGGTAATTCTCTTACCATTTACCCATTACTAATTACCCATTAGCTACTAACAGCTAGTTATGGAGCGTCGTAGGTAGTAACACCGCTAAACTTAACTTTAGATGGACTGGGGTTTTGTCCGATCCGGCGGTCTACATAACGCACTTTCTCACGACCTTCAGTTACCTTCTCGGGGAAGACACCATCGGCTGGGTGAACTAAAGTAGTTTCTCCGTTGGGTAAAATCCGGTAAACTTTATAGTCTGTAATTTTGAGTTTCCGGAGTTGCTGACCGCCCAAAAAGATGCCATATTCTTTACGAGCTATATACAGCAGGTTTTCACCTTTCCGCATAGTAGCAGCACCACCTGTAGGCAATTCAAAAACTTGCTCTTTCGGGCTAGTCCAAGTGATAGCGTACTTTTCTTCCACTTCTGCTTTTCTAAGCAAGCCACCAGTGCTGCCAGCAAATAGCGGGGTTTGTCCAGAGAGTGTTTCTGCCATAAAGTCTGTTCTCTCAACGTTTTTAGGGAATCCTAACATCGCAACCAGGATCATATTGCGATCGCGTCATAGACTGTAACAGTTTTTAGTCATTAGTCGTTAGTCCTTTGTCATTTGTTAAAAACTAATGCCCAATGCCCAATACTATTTACTCTTGACTTTTGTCCGCTTTTCCTCTTGGCTACTCTGAACAATCGGGATGGTGAAGTGAAACTGACTACCTTGGTCTTTGCCAGTTGACTCTGCCCAAATTTCCCCACCCCAGCCATTAACAATTTGACGGCAAATGGCTAAACCAAGTCCAGTCCCGCCAGTAGTGCGGCGTAGCGCTCCCTCTTCTTGATAAAAGCGGTCAAAAACTACTTCTAAACGATTCGGTTCAATGCCACGTCCAGTATCAGCCACAGTCACCTCGACCATTTGACGGCTGTTGTAAATCGCTTTAATGGTGATTTCTCCTTCAGGTGGCGTAAATTTACAAGCATTGTCCATGAGTTTTGCCAGTACCTCTACTAGCCAATCACCGTCAGCTCTGACTAGAGGTAGGTCTTGGGCAATTTGAGTCTTGACTTGGGGCGGCTTTTCCGTTGAGGAACGCGTACGATTCCGGCTGAGTGCTAAATCCACACACTCTTGTAAAGTGAGGGATTCTGGATGCCATTCCACCCGACCGCTTTCTAAGTTGGAAAGCGTGAGGAAATCTTGTACCAGTTTTCGCATCCGCTCTGAGTCGGAAAGAGCAGTGTTAAGCATAATCTGCTGCAACTCTAAAGGCATATCCGGCTCACTAGCGAGACTTTCCAGACACACTTGAATTGTGGATAAGGGGGTACGCAGTTCGTGCCCAGTAATGGCTATGAGGTTGCTGCGGGTGCGGTCTAGGGCTTCTAGCTGCTGATTAAGTTCTTCTAGGTTAGCGTAAGCTTCCGCTTGGATGAGAGCTGCTCCTACTTGGGTAGCGATCGCTTCTACTAAATCCAATTCTCCAGGTTGGCACTCGTGCGGTGGCATCCGGCAATAGTGTAACTCCACAATGCCCAATAATCGCCCCTGATAGAACACTGGTTCCATCAGCCAAGAACGAATGGCAAACTTTTTAGCGATCGTGGAGAGTCCTGGCGAATTAGTAACGCGAGGGTCATTCAGCGTATCGCTAACACAAACACCTTCGCCTTGTTGTACTATGTCCCGAAATAGTGAGTTTTTCTCTAACTCCCAGGTTTGCCCACGAACAGATAAAACACCAGGAGTCAAAAACTCGTGTTCAATTATGGCCTGGCTATCTGCGGCTTGAGCGCGGTAAATTAAACAGCGACAAGCTTCTAGGTGTTGTCCTAATTCTTGTGCCGCTACCTGAAGAACTTCGTGAGGATCGAGCGATCGCCGAATGGCAGTGCTAATCGAGTTGACTAATCGTTCTTTTCGTGCTTGGGCAGCAATGGAACGGTAGGCTTTGTGCAATTTGTACTGGCTAGCTTGTAAATAAGTGACTAAGCGCTGCACAAAGGGATCTGTATCAATGTCACAAGCATATTCGTTGACCTGTTCTGCTCCAGAGTGGTTTCGTGGCTGCCCTATGCCAAACCTCTGACGTGCCTCCTCAATTTTACTTGCCAGTTCTGGTCTGTAAACCAAAATCCTGTCTAACAGCAATTCGGCTGCTTTGAGACTAACTCCCCTTTCCGATGTCCAAATTCCCTCAAATCTCCGCGCTGTGTCTATATCCAGATTAGGGCTTAGTTCAGGTAGTTGCTTGTTTTTGGCAATAGAACCAAGGTTTTCCCGGCAAACCAGACAAGTAGCATAATTGTCAGCAATCACTACCAAATGCCACTCTTGACTTAAGCCATCCTTTGGCTCAAAAGCCACTTTTTCGTAGTGTTCCGAACTGTTGGCGAAATCCGTTTCTGGAGCAGATAATACATATATTTGATTACTTCGTAAGGCAAGTCGCTGGTAGCGATGAGCTTCTTGGCGGTAGAATCGCTCTCGCTGGAAACTAGCAATTACAAGGGGTTGAGCTAAAGTCGCAGCCAAAACTTGATCTTCCATCGCGTGGGAGAGCGCCGTTAATGAAGCCTTAAAATATAGCTGGGGCCGCAAGTAGGGTAGGGACTTTAGCAGATCACTCAGCACAGAAGTCGAAATGCTCATGAATTATTGTTAAACGCTCAACCTCGACAAGATCAAAAGTCACAGCTGCATTGTACAAATTCCAAGGGACTCTCAAGTTAAATAGAGAGTTGCAATATGTAAAGAACGCTAAAAAGCACTTTCTGCCAAAGCAGGCGCAACACTTTGTTACCAACTAGTACTCAACCAACCCAAAAATGACGGGTAAAGACAAGCTCTTGAGGCAGGGGAAGCAGAAGGAGCAAGGGAGAAGAGTTTTCCCTCTGCCCCCCGCACCCTGCCCCTCTGCCTCTTTTCAATGCCCATAAAATCCCAGGTCTAAAGGCGATGGGATGAGCTTAACAAGATGTTTCAAATAATAGGCTACTACGCCCAATATACATTCTCGACCAACTTTGCCATTTGCTTGCACAGGTAAAATTTTTCCGGACTAAGTACTAAAACACTAATTGTTGTATGGTTTGAACTGTTGTGTTCGCTAATAACCACTGGTCATTGATTGATAGTCCACGCGTTGGCGTAGCCCGTTGTTGACATTGTCTACTTTGCCTATGTTGATTTCTGCTCACTAAAGAAATTTTCTTACCCAAAAATTATTACTGCTACATTCACATAATTTAATCCATGATTAGTGATTAAATTTAATCAATTAATTAATTATCATAAATTAGTCTAATCAAATACCAAAGATATTTAAGACAAAATCGTATAATAGTAAGGAACAAATGCTTTCATACCCAACAAAAGCTGTCAACTTCGCGTTTTTGCGGAGTATACTACATTCTGAAAGTTCAATGACTAATGAATTATCTCAAAACCCTCAGTTTTCAGTCTAGACTTTAGACTTAATAAAATATAAATTTATCAAGATTTGCTTATATGGATTTGAGCGCTGCTATTTTCTCAGCAGTATGTAAGGATTATTTTGGCTCGAATCGCTCAAATGAGTTTTAGAGGGCATCTTTTTTTCGGAAGTTGTGAGGGTCAACAAAAAGCAGAGAGGATGGGTGATAAGTGTAGGTTTTTTAGATTTTGCGTTTTGATTGACGCCCAGAATTGTCCGATTGGCGGCTTCTGCCGGATCAGAACTTCGGGAGACGCAAAGGCGCAGGGAGAAATTTCAGTACGAAAAAATCAGCTTTTCCGACTGAATTTGAAAAATCTACACCTGTGAGAGAGAGGATAGGTAGAGGGGAAACCCCATACTTACAAGCAAGGGCAGGATAACTGCTCAAAGCAACGGAAATGTCTTTGGCTTTGCACCTTCTATCTCTCTACGAGACGCTGCTCTTTGTTTGCAATACGTGTCTCGACACAAATCTTTCTTTTTTTGACCTAAATAAATTTAATTGCTCTGTCCTAAAGCAAGAAGTTATTTCTTCTTTCCTCTGTGCCCCTCTGCCTCTTGGTGAGAGACCTCTACTCAAAAGACCACAAAAATATAGACCTGTACACGGAACTTTGGCTAATGACACCGGATACGCTAATGACCCCGGAAAAAATTTTTCTGGATGGAAAAACTTTTATTCCTGCCGAACAATTACCTATCCCGGAGTGGCCTTGTGTTGTGAGTGAAAGACCACAACCGACACTGACGGTTAAAGATGATGATTTATTTTTTGTGACAGATACTATCGGGAACATTTCTGGCTGTTCCCTCAACGATGGCAATCCCAGCATGGGACTGTTTTGTTGTGATACGAGATTTCTCAATCGCTTGGAGTTGCAAATTGAAGGGCGATCGCCTGTACTCCTCAGTAGTACGGCTGAAAAAGGGTTTTCACTCTCAGTTTTGTGTACCAACCCCAGAATCGACGAACGCCTAAGAGCCGAAACTATAGGAATTCGCCGAGAAATGGTGCTGAATGGAGCACTATTTGAAGAACTAGAAGTATCTAACTACAGCACAACCACCGTCAATTTTGAACTAACCATCAGCTTTGATGCAGATTTTGTTGATTTATTTGAAGTCCGGGGCTATGACAGAGAAAAACGAGGTCGGCTTTTACGCCTAGTGGAACCGACAACTGAGGAAGGAACATTTTCTCTTGTCGATGGCGTTTCGTCTGTACCCAAAGAGCCATACGCCTCTAGGGAAGAATCCTTAACACTCGCCTATCAAGGTCTGGATGGCTCGGTGATGGAATCCCGGATTCTATTCCAGCATCGGCAACCAGACTATTTCAAGGGTTACACTGCGGTTTGGCAGCTAGAGTTGGCTTCTCACGAAACTCAAAAGCTGGGCTACCGAGTGAATATGTTGAAAAACAACCAGTCTAGTTCAACCGTGAGCGCCGCCTTCACTTTAGGACAGGCGAAAGCCGCTGAGTTGATGGAAGAGCAACACTGGGTACAACAAATTACACGCATTAGTTCAGATAAGAGTACCTTCAATCGAGTGATTGAGCGGGCTGAACAAGATATGTATTTGTTGCGCCAATCTTTTGGGAAGTATAAGACTGTTTCCGCCGGAGTACCTTGGTTTTCAACACTATTCGGGCGAGATTCGCTGATTACAGCTTCTCAAACCCTGATGCTAAACTCGCAAATCGCCAAAGAAACCCTGATACTACTTGCGACATACCAAGGTAAAATCGACGACGAGTGGCGCGAAGAAGAACCGGGTAAAATTTTGCACGAGTTACGTTTGGGAGAAATGGCTCGTTGTCAAGAAATTCCCCATACACCCTACTATGGTACGGTTGATGCCACTCCCCTCTGGCTGATGCTCTATGCCGAACATTATGCTTGGACTCACGATCAAGAACTCCTAGAGCAACTTTGGCCGAATGCTCTAGCAGCAATGGAGTGGATCGATCGCAATACCAAACAAACCAGCTACCTCAGCTACTTCCGTAAATCCAAACGCGGTCTTGCTAACCAAGGTTGGAAAGATTCTGGTGACTGTATCGTAGACCACAAGGGAGAATTAGCTAACGGCCCAATTGCCCTTTGTGAGGTGCAAGCTTACGTCTATGCTGCAAAAATGCGCCTAGCAGAAATAGCTAGGATGAAAAAGCGGCTTGACTTGGCAGATCGTTGGCAAGAAGAGGCCAGAAATCTTAAGGTTCGTTTTAATCAAGATTTTTGGGTGGAAGACCAGGATTTCTGCGCTTTGGCTTTGGATGGAGATGGCAAGCCAGTAGACAGTATTACCTCAAATCCTGGTCATTGTCTGCATTTGGGTCTCTTCACACACGAAAAAGCTTATAGTGTAGCAGAGCGCTTACGAGCACCAGATATGTTTAATGGTTGGGGCATTCGTACCCTGAGTAGTTTATCACCCGCTTACAATCCGATGGGGTATCACATTGGTTCAGTTTGGCCCCATGATAACGCTCTGATTGCAATGGGATTGCGATCGCTTGGTCTCATCGATCAAGCTTTGGAACTTTTCCAAGGTTTATTCGACATGACTGAGCAGCAACCCTACCAACGCCCTCCAGAACTATTCTGCGGCTACGAACGGAACGGTGATAATGCTCCTGTGCAGTATCCAGTCGCCTGCACTCCCCAAGCTTGGGCTACAGGTAGTATTTTCCAACTACTGCAAATGATGGTCAACTTGGTGCCTGATGCTCAAAATAACTGCTTGCGAATAATCGACCCCGCTTTGCCAGAATCGATTAATCGCCTGTCATTTCATAATTTGCGAGTCGGCCCCACCATCCTCGATTTGGAATTTGAGCGTTCTGGTAGTACTACTGCTTGTCGCGTTGCGAAAAAACGGGGCAATTTACGGGTAGTTATCGAAGCTTAGAAAGAGAGTAGGGAGTAGGAAATTTACCACTCCCTATTTTATGCTTGGTGCCATTCACTCCAAGCAACGCAGTGTTAGCCTGCTTCATCACCAGTGTGTAGAGTTCTCAAGAGTTGCTCTGTAAGCTCGATCAATTCATATACAGAATTTTGTGTAAGTTGTGTAGTTTTGAAGCCATGAGCAATAGAATTACGTAATGGGAGTGCATTCATTAGTAACTGATACTCAGATTTTGAAATTACACCTTCAGTTGCTAATTGCTTTACTAAGTAGTGTGGATCAAATCTTTCTAAACTTAGCTCTTCCTTTTGGGCAATAAGTCTCAAAGTTGCTTCTACCAAAGACCAAGAATATAGGATAGCTGATTCTGGATGTTGCGTTGTAAGTTGCCTTGCTATTTGCAACTGTGATTCTATTTCATGTTCTTGAAGAGAAGCCTCTGCTTTCAGAGAATATGTTGTATCCTCCGGGTTGGTCATTACTAATTCAAATCTCCAACCAGGATGTTTTTCTACCGCTTGAGCTAAATTACCTAAGTATTGATTAGAAGAAGAGTTAAATGAGGAGCGTGACTTGACTTCAATAACTACATTTTCTTCTCCCCGACGTACTATCATGTCAGGGCGATAGTTATTAAGGAAGTTAGGCAAATCTTCTGGATTTGGATGAAAAAAAACTTCGTAACCCTTCTGGCGATACTCCTCTGCTAGTTTCAGCAATCGCTCTCTTTCTAAGTTTGCGGTTGGAGTTTCCATCAAGTACCTACCTCCTGATTAGGAGCATCAATTACGACAATATGTAAGAACTCATTGCCACGAGCAAAGCCTTCCGCCAATGTCGAGGTCATGTATTCTACTTTAAAGTTACCTGACAAATTCCTCTTTCTAACTAGGAGGTCGCTTACTTGCTTATCATCCACGTAGGCTAATCCAATAATTGCATCTTGAATAGGCTTCACTATATTGTCTATATCTCTTTCAACAGAATCATAGAAATAGGTTATCTGGAGCATAACCAACCCAGTAGCTGTTTTTTGTTCCGAAGACCAGTATTTTTCAGCCTCTTGTCGCACTGTCTTTTTCCAAGCTTGAAGCCGATTGCCCTTACCGCGATTACGAGCCTGTTGTGATACTGGTGGCCCATCTACTATGAACTCAAATCTGGTCAATGCACTTTTAAATAATAAATCACAGCTTATTCTATACTAGTGACCTAGAACACAGGCAGATAACTCTCGCTACTCAGCTGGATTTAGCTTTTCTCTTACTATCGAAGAAAGCTTCTAGGGCTTGCTGAAATGTCATGCCGTCATGATTGCTAGGATTAATCTCAAGCTTTCTCCTCGTTCCAAACGAAGGTGACACCATTAAGCACGAAAAAAACATCCATACCTCATAGTCTAGGCAAGATGTATTTACGTTGTCAATACGCTTTCTTGTAATAGAATTCTGCTAATGAAAAGTTAAGGATGTAAAAACAACAATAATTTACACCCAAACTCCTAACTCTTGTACAGACGTGATTAATCGCGTCTCTCCAAACTCCAAACTCTTACGCTTCTTCGGAATTATCTCTCTTATGTCCTGGGGATGCTTCGTAAAGTGCATCAAGATGTTGACGCGCATCTTCAACATTAATCGAACGCATTACCAAAAGTGGCTCTTTAATTAGGTTGCCTGCGCTATCTAATAACTCTGGATGGGGTACAAACTGTTTTTTTGATGAATAATAACCATAGTTGCCTTGATTATTCATTGGCGAGGAATTCGTCGGGTAAGTTCGCTCCCGATCAAAACTGAACATGATCAGGTTACGAATTAAGTTGCCAACAGCTATAAATGCAAGGATTGTAAAAGCAAGAATGTAAAGCAGATGTAACATTGGATTTTCCTCCAGGGCAGCAATTTTTAAAACTTTATTTTGTAACGCTTTGTTTCGCCGATCCTGTGACTCACAGTTAAGACGAGTATTTGACGCACCCTTTGGGCGCTTACATTTATATGGAGCTATTTGTCAACCGTTATTCCACTTACGGTAGCATAGGATACATTAATTTGTTAATCCAAATAATGTTAAGAAAATCTTAAGAGTTTTGTACTATCTCTTCGATAACTGAATCTACCGTCTTGCGTAAACCCTTCCTTGGCAAGTCAAAAGACAACGCTAAGTAGTCTGTCGAAATTTAGCAGATGCTCCCAGCAGCTTAGACCTCACGCCCTTGACGAAAGCGCATTGCGACATTCCAGCATTCTGTTACTAATTGATGCCAAGGCATTAACGTTGCCATATCAATCCCGACTTGTTTATCAGTAGCATTAAACAGCATCTTCGCCGTATTTAGTTCATCTTGCGCTTGCTTAACTCGCAAGAGCAAGTCAGATTGCTCTTGGTGACTCATAAATGATAATTGCTCGGTTTCGAGTAAATGACGCGATCGCGTAAACCAATGCTGAAAATCTTCCAGCAGGGGTTCTAAAACCGTTTTCAGCAAATCAGTCCCTGGTAAATTCGAGTCTGACATAAATGAGAAGGATATTTCAAACTTTCTTACTAATATTAACGTTATTTACGTTTCTTAACATTTTTTTCATTTCTCTCATAATTTGACGATATAAAAATTTGTAACAAAGAATACAAATTTTATTATATAGTCTAGATATCGGGTTTGTACAGTTCCTTTGGAGAGGTGTCTATAGGTATAGCTGACACCGAGTTGCAATTCATAAGATAATTTAGCGATGTCTACGACGGGCTACGCCTACGCGTGGAATCCTGAATTTGACACTCAGGAAAGAAATCAAAAATTTATCTTTATCCCCTATTACAAATTAATTCAGTAGTTGGAAAATAAAGCTGAACTGGCAAAAAACAAAGTCGTTATAGTTGAATAAGCCTACAGATTCAGATAAATCACCTTTTGTAATCACTTCGCCAATGGTTCAGCAGCCGATGTCGCCAAATTCATTGAATCAGTCACAACAGTCAGAACAAATTGAAAAAATTTATTTACCGCGCACCAGTGAATCGGAGAACTTAAAAAAGATTCGCCACACTGCTTCCCATGTTATGGCAATGGCAGTACAAAAGCTGTTTCCCAAGGCGCAAGTTACAATCGGTCCTTGGATTGAAAACGGTTTTTACTACGACTTCGATAACCCAGAACCATTTAGCGAAAATGATCTCAAAGCCATCAAGAAAGAGATGGTGAAGATTATCAATCGCAAACTGCCAGTAATTCGGGAAGAAGTCAGCCGAGACGAAGCCGCACGTCGGATTCAGGAAATAAAGGAACCTTACAAGCTAGAAATACTGGCAGATATTAAAGAAGAACCAATCACGATTTACCACCTGGGGAATGAATGGTGGGATTTGTGTGCGGGGCCTCATGTGGAAAATACCAGCGAATTAAACCCTAAGGCAATTGAATTAGAAAGCGTTGCTGGTGCTTATTGGCGTGGGGATGAAACTAAAGCCCAACTACAACGCATCTACGCCACCGCCTGGGAAAGCCCAGAACAACTTGCTGAGTATAAGCGACGCAAAGAAGAAGCGCTGCGGCGAGATCACCGGAAACTTGGTAAAGAACTGGGATTATTTATATTTTCTGACCAAGTGGGGCCGGGTTTACCTTTGTGGACACCCAAAGGTACTCTGTTGCGGAGTACTTTAGAAGACTTCCTCAAGCAAGAACAGGTAAAACGGGGTTATTTATCTGTAGTAACTCCTCACATTGCCAGAGTAGATTTATTTAAAACCTCTGGACATTGGCAGAAATATAAAGAAGATATGTTCCCCTTAATGGCAGATGATCAGGAATCGGCTGCACAGGAACAGGGCTTCGTTATGAAGCCGATGAATTGCCCTTTCCACATCCAAATATATAAGAGTGAATTACGCTCTTATCGGGAACTACCAATGCGACTGGCGGAATTTGGTACTGTTTACCGCTACGAACAATCAGGGGAATTGGGCGGTTTAACAAGAGTGCGCGGTTTTACTGTGGATGATTCTCACCTGTTCGTCACCCCAGAACAGCTAGATAGCGAATTCCTCAGTGTGGTGGATTTGATTTTGTCGGTGTTTAATAGTCTGCAACTGAAGAACTTTAAAGCTAGACTCAGTTTCCGCGATCCAGCTAGTGATAAGTACATCGGTTCCGATGAAGTTTGGGACAAAGCCGAAGGTGCAATTCGCCGTGCAGTTGAAACCTTGGGAATGGAACACTTTGAAGGTATTGGAGAAGCGGCTTTTTATGGGCCCAAACTTGACTTTATCTTTAGTGATGCCCTAGATCGGGAGTGGCAATTAGGAACTGTGCAGGTAGATTATAATTTGCCAGAACGCTTTGATTTGGAATACGTTGCCGAAGATGGTGTTCGCAAACGCCCAGTGATGATTCACCGTGCGCCTTTTGGTTCACTGGAACGGCTAATTGGGATCTTAATTGAAGAATATGCGGGCGATTTCCCTTTGTGGTTAGCGCCAGTGCAAGCTAGATTATTGCCAGTGGGTGATACACAATTAGACTTTGCTAAAGATGTGGTAACGAAAATGAGAGCGTTGGGCATCCGTGCAGAAGTTGATACCAGTGGCGATCGCTTGGGTAAACAGATTCGCAATGCAGAGAAGGAAAAAATACCTGTGATGGCAGTGGTGGGAGCTAAGGAAGTGGAAACCAACACCTTGAGTATCCGTACCCGTGCCTCTGGGGAATTGGGAGTCATCCCTGTTGATGAGGTAGTGGAAAAGATGAAGGATGCGATCGCTAAGTTCGAGAATTTCTAAAATCTAACCGCAGACGCACACTAATCACAATTGGTGTGCGTTTTGTCTTGTAAGATACTGAGGCTTACTGAATCGATGATCTAGGTTTTGGCAAAGATGCGATGTCTACGATGAGCTTCTCTACGAGGACGCTACGCTTACGCAATATATTTAATATCAAAAACTCATTAATGGAGTTCAAATACTCGTCAACGTAGTTCAGAGGTGGATTCATCCAGTTCAAAGATTCATTTTAATTTTAACTTTTTGTGGGATTTGGAAGGTCAGAAAGTATCACAGACAACAAAAGTTTTCTCAATCACCGCACCCAAGAAAACTTTTCGAGTTATTCAACACTGATAGGATTAATTTAAAGACTTGTGGAATCTGCTCTTCCTAAACAGACTGGACTTGCATAAATTACTGTCAACAATTTTTGACTCACATCATGAACCGCTTTACCTCTATTTTGCTTGCTGGCTTGATAGCATCTGCTTCAGCTTTGGCTATTTCTCCAAAAGCTGATGCTAATACACCAGTGTCTTATCTTGCTGAGTTAGATAGCTACAGCTACGATCGCAACGATGATGGTAACTACGAACGTCAGAGTCGTCACTACAGAAATGATGATTATGACCGCCAGAACGACCTTCGCAACATTCGTGACAATAATCGTCGCTATGATCGCGATAACAATCGCCGTTATGACCGCGATAACAATCGCCGTTACGACCGCGACAATAACCGCCGCTATGACCGCGACAATAACCGCCGCCATGAGCGCGATAACAACCTTCGCAACATTCGTGATAATTACCGTCGCTATGAGCGCGATCGCGACTGGGGACGTGGTTAATCCCTTTGCCTATCTATTAAGCTTAGTTCCAAGTGAACTGAACATTGATTCTACTTGGCGGTAGGACAGACACAATCTCTTTTTTCACTCATTCCAATATCTGACTTTTCACTCTTATCTAGAAAATCTCGCTTCCATTCCCTAGTAGGGAAGCTTGCTCAGGGTTTAAGTTTAGCGTTAGCTTTTCTACACGACGTGAAAAGTCAGATTTTTATTAAATCAAAAATTTACCCTCAGCCTAGAAGTCTCTTTCTCAATTACGAATTACGTTAGCGTAGCGGGGCGTAGACCATTACGAATTACCAATTAATATCACGACCTAAACCGCAATAATTACACAAAGGTATCATTCACAGTATGGTCTTTGGTACCAGCGGCATATTGAATTAATTCTTCCTTCAGTTCTTTGGCAGCATTGAAAGGCAGTAAGTTTGTAGCAAAGTCAATGATGATTCCCAAAGACAAATAGGGAATATTGCAGTCACAGAACTATATGATAAAAAAAGTATTTTTTTAGAAATTTTGTCATTAACAAAAAGAATATTATGAGTGAATATGATTATGTTGTCATTGGTGCAGGCTCGGCTGGCTGTGTTGTCGCCAATCGTCTAACAGAAGATGGTCAAACTACTGTGTTATTACTCGAAGCAGGCAATCCAGCTACCTTACCAGAGCATCAAGTTCCTCTAGACTGGACAAAACTATTGGGTACTGAGGTGGACTGGGCATATTTTACCGAAGAAGAACCATACTTAAATAGCCGCAAAATTTATTGTCCGCGCGGGAAAGTCTTAGGTGGCAGCAGTTCAATCAACGCCATGATTTATATTCGAAGCAATCGGCATGATTATGACCACTGGCAAGAATTAGGCAATCCCGATTGGAGTTACCAAGATGTGTTGCCCTACTTCAAAAAATCTGAAAACCAGCAGCATGGAGCGTCTCAATTTCACGGAGCGGATGGAGTGCTGAGTGTCACAGATCCTTTAGCACCTGCCGTAATATCACATCGATTTGTAGAAGCAGCAGTCGCACTTGGTTATGAGTGCAATCCTGATTTTAATGGCGCACAACAGGAGGGAGCCGGACTTTACCAGTTGACTATTAAAGATGGTAAGCGGCACAGTACAGCAGCAGCGTTTCTAGTACCTATTTTGGATCGCCCCAACTTAACAGTTACCACTAGTGCATTAGTCACTCGGCTACTATTTGAGGGAACGCGCACTATTGGAGTAGAGTTTCTGTACGAGGGAACGATACACCAAACCTTTGTAAATCAGGAAGTTATTCTCAGTGCTGGCGCGTTCGATTCACCTAAACTGCTGATGCTCTCTGGGATTGGGAATGCAGAACATCTGCGATCGCTAGACATTCAGTCGTTGATTTGCCAGGTGTTGGTCAAAACCTCCAAGATCACCTTACTGTCACAGTTGCACACCAAGCTATTCAGGATCTGCAACCTGCCCCAACTAGCAATATCGGAGAAGCTGGATAATGTCACTTGGGCTAGCTCTTTTTCTTGAAATAGTGCTTCTTGGGCTTGCTGGCGCTCAACTTCTCGGCGCTGGCGATCGCTCTTAGAGAAGATGGGTAATATTATTGTTCCAGTGGAAGACAGTGCTTCTCATTGGCCTTTTAAATCAAGCCAGTTCCTGGAACAAGTAGTTCAATAATCTCCGTTAGTCGCTTAGGAAAGAGAACATAATCAATGCCTAACCTAAACCTCATTTCCGAATATAAAAGCTTTGGTGGCAAACTCGGTTTTTACAGTCATCACTCCTCTACCTGTAACGGTGAAATGCGCTTTGCTGTCTATCAGCCACCACAAGCAACTCAAAAACCTGTGCCGATTCTCTATTTCCTCTCTGGGTTGGCTTGCACAGAAGAGAATTTTATGGTGAAGGCGGGAGGAGTGCAGCGGTTTGCGGCTGAGTACGGTTTGATATTGGTTGCACCAGATACTAGTCCGCGTAATACTGGCATTCCAGGTGAGGATGATAACTGGGATTTTGGCATCGGTGCGGGCTTTTATGTTGATGCTAAAGAAGAACCGTGGCATCAACACTACCAAATGTATAGTTATGTAGTCGATGAATTACCTGCTTTAATGACTGCAAACTTCCCCGTAGAACCGGAAAAACAAGGTATTTTCGGTCATTCAATGGGAGGACATGGGGCGCTAGTCTGTGCAATGAGAAACCCAGAACTCTACAAATCAGTATCAGCTTTTGCACCTATCACTGCACCTATGCGTTGTCCTTGGGGTCAAAAGGCTTTCAGTGGTTATCTTGGCAGCAATCAAGAAAGTTGGCGTGCTTATGATGCTAGTGAATTAGTTAAGCAAGTAGGATATCACAGTCCAATTCTCATTGATCAAGGGACTGCTGATAAATTTTTAGCTGAACAATTACTGCCAGAGGTGTTTGAGCAAGCTTGTGCAGATGTTAATCAGCCACTAAACTTGCGTTACCAAGAAGGCTATGACCACAGTTATTATTTCATCGCCAGTTTTATTGAAGATCATATCCGCCACCATGCGATCGCTTTATTAATTACAGCAGTTTTCGTCTATTTAAACCCCACGTTTCTATAAGATTGCTAAAGATGTTTCAACGTGCTTTATGTGCTGGGTTTGACCTATGGTTCACTAAAACCCTGGATTTTGATAAGTTCTTGACTGTGCTTGCCTGTTTAGCGATGAAGATATCGCAGCGAGAATGAATGAACTTTATGAGATCGCCATTGATGCAGATGCCATTGAGCAGGGAACAGGGGAAAAGCAGTTTTAGTCGTATTTAGCTTTCTTCACATAGTTTGATTTTATTCTGCCGACTTAACTTATTGCCGAATTTGCAAGGAGCCAAGCTTTCTGAGTCCATGCATTATTAAATAACCCAACCTCTGGTACTTTTAATTCAAATGAATGAGGTGGCGATTGTAGCAACAAGGACGAATTATTATCATGAGTCTCAACTAAGTTAACTATCCAGGGAAGAAAGTCTAAGATTTCTTTTGGTAGTACAGTTAACTCGAAATCCCACAACAAATTAAGACCTCGGCATACTTGTCCTTTTCTTAACATCGTCACTCTACCAGCACTCTTGTTAATAGCGAGTCGAAGAATGAATGGGCGGAATGGGACAAATTCATCAGGTGCTGTATAAGCGTATACATTTATATAGTTTAGTCTCTGCTTATGATCCATCCAAGATGCGATCGGAGAATTACTATTATAAGATGTACCAGTTATGCTTACCGGCATATTCATAGCAGCAGCAAAGTTAGAGTAGAACTCACGCCTTAGTTCGCTAACAATATGTTTAGCTTCAGGGTTCATGGTTGCTACACCAATTACTAAAACGATACTTACAGTCAGCTACGCTAACGCATGGCTTCATAAAACACAGTTGTAATCAATTGCGAAAACTTCTCTGACGCTGTTTGTGCTTGGCAATTGCTTTGCGTTTGAGCTTTTGCAGAGGCATTTCAAAGTGACGGTGCTTCCTGATATCTGGAAAAATCCCCGCTTTGATGCTTCTGGCTTAAATAGACTTGAATATAAGCCAAATTCCTGGGCAGAGGCTAAACGCCCCGCTAGCACTATTTCGGTAAGCACTCTAGTCAACCAAAACATAAAAAAAGGCAGACGCCTTGTCTGCCTTCAAGACCTTAGAGTTAAATTAATTCTTGGTTTTAGACCTTAATAGCGACGAGAGCCACCACCACCACCACCACTATAGTTTCCTCGTCTACCACCAGAGGAACCTCCGTCTGTCTTGGGCTTGGCTTTATTAACTTTTAAGCTCCGACCCATCCACTCAGCATTATCAAGGGCTTCAATCGCTGCTGTTTCTTCAGCATCTGATTCCATTTCTACAAAACCGAAACCTCTCACCCGACCTGTTTCTCGGTCGATAGGTAATTGAACATTTTTTACAGTTCCGTATTCTGCAAAGACGTGCCGGAGGTCATCTTCTTTAACCTCATAAGATAGATTACCGACGTAAATTGACATAGAATGTCTCCAGAATCAGGGGGTGTAGAGATTTAGATCCGGAGAGGTCTGTAATACAAGTATATATAAGAACAAACTACACAGCCGAATTTAATCTTCTATGCATACTTTAACATAAATTGAAAAATTCTGTTCATGAGCAACATATTCAGACAGTTGACAAAAGTCGTTTAAAATCAACCTACCAGCGATCGCATTAAATTTGAAGTTACCAAAAAATTTCGATCGCTGAACTTATTTATCTTTCAATAATATTAGTAATTTTTAAATTTTATTCACTCAAAGTTTCGAGAAAGTGCAATTAAATAAAACCAGTGCGATCGCTTGTAACGTAAAATTAATCTCCATCCCGCATTTGCTAATACCTTGACGCCCATGTTTTGCGACTACCTCATCCAAATTCTGACTGCCCGTGTGTACGATGTTGCCCAGGAAACTCCACTGGAGTATGCCCCAAATTTATCTGCGCGGCTGAATAATCAACTCCTGCTGAAACGTGAGGATATGCAGTCAGTATTTTCCTTTAAACTACGGGGTGCTTATAACAAGATGGTGCAACTGCCACCAGAGATATTAGCGCAGGGTGTAATCGCAGCGTCTGCGGGGAACCATGCTCAGGGAGTCGCCCTTGCAGCCAATCGCTTGGGAACCAAAGCGATTATCGTTATGCCAGTAACTACACCCCAAGTCAAGGTGGACGCTGTGAGAATGAGGGGCGGAGCAGTCGTTTTACATGGAAACACCTACGACGATGCTTATAGCTATGCCCGTGAATTAGAAATAGAAAAAGGTTTGACTTTTATTCATCCCTTTGATGATCCGCATGTAATTGCTGGACAGGGAACAATCGGGATGGAAATTTTACGGCAATATCAGCAACCCATCCATGCGATTTTTGTCGCAATTGGAGGAGGCGGATTAATTTCTGGGATTGGGGCTTATGTGAAACGGTTGCGTCCGGAAATCAAGATTATTGGGGTTGAGCCAGTAGATGCTGATGCGATGTCTCAATCGCTTAAAGCCGGACATCGGGTGCGCTTATCCCAAGTGGGGTTATTTGCTGATGGGGTAGCAGTGCGGGAAGTAGGTGAAGAAACCTTCCGTTTATGTCAGCAGTATGTAGATGAAATTATTCTGGTGGATACAGACGATACTTGTGCTGCGATTAAAGACGTGTTTGAGGATACGCGATCAATTCTAGAACCAGCAGGTGCATTAGCGATCGCAGCTGCCAAAGCCTACGCAGAACGAGAACAAATCGAGGGACAAACCTTAATTGCTGTCGCCTGTGGTGCAAACATGAATTTTGATCGCCTCCGCTTTGTGGCAGAACGGGCGGAGTTGGGCGAACGCCGCGAAGGGATCTTTGCAGTCACAATTCCTGAGCAACGGGGAAGTATTCGCCAGTTTTGTGAATGTATTGGCAATCGTAATCTTACCGAGTTTAATTATCGCATTGCCGATGAAAAAACAGCCCATATTTTTGTCGGTGTGCAAATTCAAAATCGTGCTGATGCTGCCAAGATGGTAGAAAACTTTGAAGCTCAAGGATTTGAAACCCTTGATTTAACGGATGACGAATTAACTAAATTACATCTGCGCCACATGGTGGGTGGGCACTCTCCCCTAGCTCACAATGAATTGCTCTACCGTTTTGAGTTTCCCGAACGTCCCGGTGCATTGATGAAGTTTGTTACTTCTATGAGTCCCGACTGGAATATTAGTCTTTTTCACTACCGCAACAACGGCGCAGATTATGGGCGAATCGTTGTCGGTATTCAGGTTCCCCCTCACGAAATGGAAGAGTGGCAAGCTTTTCTCGATAACCTGGGCTATCGCTATTGGGATGAAAACAAGAATCCGGCATACAAGCTGTTTTTGGGATAGGTGGGGAGTGGGGAACAGGGGGCAGGGAGCGGGGTGCAAGGGGGAAGTGAAAGACTTGATGCAGGTTCTTTTTCCCCTTTTCTCCCAGCAAGAACTGCCCCTCTGCCTCTTCCCCATGCCCATTTAGCGAGAACTACCCTTCAATACCAAATTGGAGTCCCAAGTATAGAAGCCGATTTGGTCAGGAATCTTAGAGAATCTGCCTGTCCGATAGCCTCTGGATAATTCATTCAGTACCTTATTTTTGATCTCTCTAAGTTGCTGAGAATCTAGTTCTCCATAAATTCCGGCGATGACTTCAGCGACGCTGAAAACTTTACCTGGATTTTGTTCAAACAGAGAGGTGAGGGCATCAATTAAGAATTGACCCTCAAAGTCTTTGAGCATTGGTACTGTTTTTGTCGGAGGTACGAAAGGTTTCTTCTTTTTGTTTTTGATGCTTTTGGAAACACCATTGCCATTATTTGGGGCTACCAAACCTAGATCCAGAGTATAACAACCTGGCTCATCGGGAATAGTTACCCAGTAATTCCTTTCTCTGCCTTGGGTCAGGGAAGATTGAACCCTACCTTTAACTACTTTGAATAGATTGGAATCCAATTCTCCATAAAGCGATCGCACGATAAAATCGATATGACAGACAGTGCCTATCTGCTCTTGCAATAGCTGTTTTATAGCTTCCATTCGCGAAAGAGCGTGCCCATACTGGGGTAGCATCGGGATTTCCGCCACCTTCGTTGAACTCTCGTTGTTCTCTGGGGCGCTCTTTGAATCTGGGGATGTAGTTAGAGGTTGACTCTCTTTTGTATCAACAGCAGCAGAAAAAGAATTATCTATCTCAATCTTGTCTGAGTCTTGTCGTACTGACCCTAAAGACTCTACCAAGTTGACTTCCTCGATGTCATCAAGGGGCGATAAAAACCGCAGAGAGCCTTCTTGGGTAAGATTTGAGGTTTCATCAGCCGCCGTCAGTCTTGATATCTGCTTGTTGGTATCAGAAAAAGACCAGTTAGATAATAATGCTTCTACATGATCAAGCTGCGATCGCGCCTGCACAAAGAGGCGTTCATACTCTTCTGTGAGGCGAGCATAATAGTCTCGTAATTCCAACAGTGGTGAGATAAAAGTGCCAGGAGGTGGTTCTAATTGTCCATTTTGAGTCATAAGGCGTTAATCAATTTAAATCGATGTCACTTTTGTAAGACATTGCTCTGGGTTTTGCTTTGTGAGATGTTGGCTGGGATTTCTTAGGCGGTTGGGGAGGCCGACATCTCTCACAATATAAAGGTCGAGGGCCAAAAGTCTCGCGCTTTGTCAGATCGTTACACTCTTTACAGACAAATTGAAAAACACGAGTATGAATCTGTCTTTTGTGCGCCCTGACAGTATATTCCCTAACATCAATGAATTTACTTGCCATAATCAGGATTGTGAATTGCAGTCGTATCAATGTCCTATCAATATAGCTATTCAAGCAAATCAAACTGCATCAGTGTGTGTTTATGTAGAAGTTTTATTCAAATCAGTGAATTTGACGCCTAGCATAAAGCGCAGATGAGCAACTTGATAGTTAGCTATTGACTATCCTCTCAGCATATAATTGGTGATGAGCAAACACTACTACCATTTCTTAGGTGCAGGCGATTTTCATTGCCCTCATCAGAGAAATCGGGGATGGGAAAGTGCAGGATTATTCACTTCCACTTCTATTGATTGGCAAATCAAGCGATCGCCAGTGTGTCTATTTGCCCATCATAAAATTACCGCACTCCTAACCCCTCTTCCTCATGGTAGAGGGGTGATGCCTAACGAAGCCATTCCTGTCTAAAGAACAACCGCCTCCTAAAAATAGGAGGCGGTGTGCGATCGCTAATCAAAGGATGAATAAGTTTAGTCAGGACTTTAGTCCTTGATTTGAGCGCTTTAGCGCTCACTACAAACCCAGCAAACTTAACTTGACAGACTACTACTGCTGACTAGGTGCAGCCGGTTGCGATTGAGGTTGTTGGCGTAAACGGCGTAAAGAGTCTCGCAACTTATTTTGGCTAGCGTTATCTCTTCGCCGCCGTCGATTTATAGTTGGTTGTGGCTTTTGTGATGAATTACTACCCGCTCGTTCACTACGAATACGGCGTAGAGATTCTCTTGCAGTTCCTTGAGTGCGAGTTGTCCTAGCTCCAGATGATGAGTTTGTAGTAGTACTTTCCCCTCTTTGAGGTTCTAGTCGCCGACTAAATCCAGATATTGCTGGTCTTGTGGCTCTAGCTTCATTAGATGAGGGTTGCAACTCTCTGCGTCTACGTTTTGGAGTTTCCCCTGTGGAGTTGGCAGCCGTTGTCTGCTGGGTTCTCTCTTGTGCTTGTCTTTGTGTTTTTCGTTCTTGAACTTGCCGATATCGTCGTGAACCTTGTATGGCAAATTCAGTGGCTATAGATACCCCTTGTCTACCACCTTCTGTGGGTTTTAATTTCCAGTCACGCGCTTGTCTGGCAGTTTCTTCATCTAATTCTCGGTTTCCACTGGAACGAGCAATCCGCACATTGGTAACATTGCCTTGTGCATCAGTATCTACAGCTACTTCTACTCTGCCTTCAACTCCTCGCCGTCTTGCTGCCTCTGGATATTTGGCATTACATTCGCGGCAGGCTGCACGACCATTACCATTACCTGAACTGTTAATTTTTGGAGGTGTAGGTGCTGTTGCTACTGTGGGACGGTTTCCTGTTCCACTGCCAATTCCACTGCCAGTGCCACTACCAATGCCGTTACCAATGCCACTGCCAGTACCACTGCCAGTTCCACTACCAATTCCACTGCCAATGCCACTACCAATGCCACTACCAATTCCACTGCCAATGCCACTGCCAATACCGCTACCAGTGCCAGTGCCAGTTCCACTGCCAATGCCACCTCCAGTGCCAGTGCCAGTTCCTCCGCCAGGGCCAGTACCGCTACTTGTACCTACAGCAATACCGCTACCTGAACCTAAACCAACACCAGAACCGCCACCGCCACCACCACCGCCACCGCCACCCGCCGAACTTGCTTTGGAATCTCCAGATAGAGCTGATTGTGGAATAGGTGCAGATTTCACAGCAACTTCTGGCTTGGTCACAATTGCTTTTGGCGGCGTATTTATCGGCTGTGGCTTCTGAGCGATCGCTGTAATCTGTTCTTGCTGCTGAATTTTTTCTACTGGTGGAGTTTCTATAGGCTGTTTTTGGATAACTTCTGGTTCTTTTTTTATTTCTTCTGGAATCTCTGCGATTGGTTTTTCTGGTTCCGCAGTTGGAGAATCCACGATCGCCAACTCTATTGGTTCTTCTTCCCCTGTGGGGACTCTCGTCAAATAATTACTTATGCCTGAGGACAGTACGCCGATATGCAGCGCCAGTGAACCTATTAGACTGTAAGTCAGAAAAGACTTGAGAGCCTCAACTTCTTTGGAACGTTGCTCGACAGTAATGCCGGAAAAGCTCATAGCTATTGCTACCTATTCTCACTAATTTAGTCATCTTAGAATGCCAGGTTACAAATATCAAGTAAAAAATTAAAATTACTTGGGATAGCCTTACGGAACCCTGCGCTAGCAAAAATATCTTTTGAAACCACTACTATCATGGTTTTTGGACAAAATTAATTTTTGTTGCAATCTAATTAAATTAATTTATGTAAAACAAACGAACAAGTAAATAAAAATCATCAGCATTACATTTGAAAAATTTATCATTATATTTTATATTTTATTGAGAAAAAGTTTCAGCTTTTGTCTAGATTCTGGTAGTCTGATTTTGTATTGTGGATGACGTTATAGAGGCACTACATGGGAATTCAAGGTTTGTTTGCAGCAGGCGGTGTGGTCATGTGGCCCCTGTTGGCGTTTTCGGTATTGGGTGTGGCACTAATCATCGAACGGATCAGGTTTTGGGTAAGGATTAATCAGCGTCAAAACCGGGTGGTGCGAGATGTTTTGAATCTCTACCGTCTCGATAATGTTGTCGGTGCAATGGATAAACTTCAAAAAAACGCAGATTTGCCACTCGCTCGGATTTTTCTGGCGGCTTTAGAATTAGAAGAGCCAAATCCGGAGGAATTTCGTTTGGCGTTAGAAAGCGAATCGCAGGCTGAGATCCCTGTGTTAAAACGTTTCCAAAACCTTTTCGAGACAATCATTAGTCTGGCACCACTGTTAGGTCTTCTCGGTACAGTATTAGGATTGATAACCTCCTTTGCTTCCCTAAATCTTGGTGACGTAGGAGGTAGCAAAACGGCAAGTGTTACGGCTGGGATTAGTGAAGCCCTAGTATCAACAGCATCAGGATTGATAGTTGCTATATTCATACTCATGTTTGCCAACACCTTCCGGGGACTATACCAACGGCAAATTGCACTAATTCAGGAGTATGGGGGACAGCTAGAATTACTTTACCGCCGTCGCTATGAACGAGGAGAAAAAACTTATGCGTCTACCAGATGAACCAGAACTTCCCCTACAGATCAACATCGTGCCGATGATTGACGTGATTTTTGCAATTTTGACATTTTTCATCATGTCAACTCTGTTTTTAACGCGTTCAGAAGGTTTACCAGTAAATTTACCTAAGGCCACTACAGCGAAACAACAGCAAGTTCCCACTAGAATTACCATTACGGTAGATGAAAAAGAACAGGTAAGCCTGAACCGTAAACCAATTGCAGTTGATGATTTGACAGCGCAAGTGCGTACTCTAGTCGGTTCTAACCCAGAAGTGTTAGTGATTATTAATGCTGATGAAAAAGTTGATTATGGTCGGGTGGTGGCTGTGATGGATCGGGTACGTCAAGTTGAAGGGGCAAAGTTAGCGATCGCTACCCAAAGACAATAAGTATAAGTATTGCTTATTTCGATATTTTCAGATGTTTTGAACCAGCTTAATGAACATCTGCTTCAAATCCACCATTTTGAACAACAGTAGTAGCCAGAATTAAAGGAGACTCTATATTCTGGCTCTTAACTCCAAAATCCTTCTTAGCAATGTCTACTACGAGCTGCGCTGACGCATCTGCAATTCTTGAGATATAAGTTTAAATAATAATTGTTGGTGTGAATGGATAAAAAAGTGGTCACCGTTGAACTCATGTAATGCAAAAGCAGCGATTGTCTGCTCTCGCCATGCTTGCAGAGCCTCATGACTAATGTCTTGGTCTTGCAAACCACCAAAAACAGTAATAGGACACTCCAGTGGCTGTTTTTGAGCATAAATATAAGTTTCCAGAACGGCAAAATCTGCCCGCAAAATGGGGAGGAATATCTGCATCAGTTCGTCGCTTTCTAACACTGCTTTGGGTGTACCGTTAAGACTGCGTAGCTCCTCCTGCAAATCAGGGTCTGATAAGACGTGGAGGGGTGGTTTGGTTAACGGGATTTGCGGGGCGCGACGAGCAGATATAAAGAGGTGAAAGGGAGCAAGACTATACTGAGAGCGAAGTAGACGGGTCAACTCGAAGCTAACTAATCCGCCCATACTGTGACCGAAAAAGGCGAATGGTTTATCTAAATATGGTATTAGAACAGGAGCGATCGCTTCAACAAGAGGTTCTAATCGCGTTAAGGGTGCTGACTTAATCTGTCTTCCCCGCCCTGGATATTCCACAGCACAGACTTCAACATTACTAGGTAGATTATTAGGCCATGTCCGAAAAATTGCCGAGCTACCACCAGCGTAGGGGAAGCAGAATAAACGCAAGTTGGCTTGAGGATTTGCTTGGGGACAGATAACCCAGGAATTGAAGGTCATTTTTTTTACTCGCAATTTATTTCTCTACTATATAAATCCGGTTTGATTATTGAAAATGTTTTACAGCGGTTTTCATTCATTTAGACCATGTATTTGGAAATCTTTAATTAGAAAACTTGGCGTTGCAGAGAAAACGGGATGATTTGGCAACTTCTAAAATTCCCCCCCTGCTTGCCTCAATTCATCCCACTGTTCTGCAACGCCGAAAACTTAGTGGGTATTTAGTAGGCAGATACTTCTAATATTCATAATTTCAGTATTTTTTACTAGGGTAGAAAAATGCAACTTTTGATAGACTAAGAGCGCATTTTGTATCAAATGTGTTCTTACTCACTTGCGGCTGGATTTCTTGTTTTTGATGAAAAAACACCTCATAAAAAATTCAACAGCGAGTTGTACCATGATTGCGACACCGGAATTAACATACTTTAACTGGGTTAAACAAGGATTCCACCAGCTTAGTATTCGGCAAAAAATTTTTTGTGGGTACGGTCTGGCTTTGGGAATTGCAGTTTTGGGAACAACGGCGGGGTTGGTAATAGGCGATCGCTATTTCCAACAAGCCAAACAACAGATGACATTGGTAGATGAACAAGGAAACTTGTTAAGTAGTTTGCAAGGCGAACTGTTAGAAATACAGATCCGCCAGCAAGAAATAGTGCCTTTTTTGCAGCAGCAGCAAGCGTTGCAAAAGGGAATTTCTGATTTCAAAAGAGATCTAGCGGAAGCCGAAACGTTGCTTTCTCAAGCACAAGAATTTAGTCAAACTAGTTCGCAAGAAGATTTACAAGCTCTGCTCACAAAGCATAACAGCCAGATAGCCGGGTATCTTGAACAACTCAAGGCACTGATTCGGCAAATTTTGCCATTAAGTTCACAGCCAGAGGGAGCTATAAAAGCACAGCAATTAATCTCGAAATTCAGTCAAAGTCAGGATGCTCTCAATTTTTATCAATTTGCCCATGAGTTAACCGACTTTGCCAAAACCCTTCAAGAACGCCAAAAGGAGGCTAATCTAGCCCAAGAAAAGGCTGCACTCATGCAAGCTCAGATTATTATTGGTAGTATGCTGCTGTCAGTGGCGATCGCAGCTATGCTGGCTTTCTACACAAGTAAAATCATCGCTTATCCCATTAACGCAGTCACGAAAATTGCCCAAAGAGTTACCCAAGAAGCTAATTTTGACTTGCAAGCACCTGTAATTACACAAGATGAAGTTGGGGCCTTAACTAGCTCCTTGAATCAACTTATCCAACAGGTGAAGCACCTTCTAGAAGAACAACAAGCCGAGGCCCAAGTTAGACTCATTCAAAGTGAGAAAATGTCTAGTTTAGGAAGGATGCTGGCTGGTGTCGCCCACGAAATTAATAATCCGATAAATTTTATTTCTGGCAACCTCGTACACGCGAAAACCTATACTGAAGACCTATTAGCGTTGCTACAAACATATAAAGCCGAAGTTACTCAGCCTTCCGCGGCGGTGCAAACACTAGCAGAAGAAATTGATTTGGAGTTTCTGGAAGGAGATTTGCCAAAACTCTTTAACTCAATGACGCTTGGCGCTGACCGCACGCGAGAAATTGTCCGGAGTTTGAAAGATTTCTCTCGTTTAGATGACGGGGAAGTGCAGTTAGTAGAGTTACACGCTTGTCTAGATAGTACACTGTTGATTCTGAACAATCGCCTGAAAAATGGGATTAGCCTTGTTCGCAACTATGGAGAGATTCCACCGATTCCAGGCTATACAGGTTTACTTTATCAGGTATTTATGAATCTTCTCAGCAATGCCATCGATGCATTAGACGAAAGATTGGCTGAGAATCCAGAATTTCCCGCTGAAATTACTATTATCACAGAGCACTGGCAGAATGATTTAGCGATCGTGCGAATTGCAGACAACGGCTCTGGTATTTCACCAGAAAATCAGAAAAAGATATTTGAAACATTTTTCACAACCAAACCACGAGGTATTGGTACGGGTTTGGGGCTAGCGATCGCATATCAGATTGTGGTAGAAAAACATCAGGGTAAAATTACTTGCCAATCTGAGTTAGATCGAGGAACAGAGTTTGCGTTGGCTTTGCCCACCGCAGGTATCGCTTTACCGATTACTCATCCTTCAGCTAGTAGCTTTTAAAATTTTATTCGTTCATTATGAAGCTCGTGTGTTCTAATCTTTTAGTAGACTGAGGCAAGTCTGCCGATACATCAAGACTCCAAGCCAGTTTTGGCAAGCTTTTTGAGAACAAAGGAAAAAACAAACTTATGGGACTTTTCGATCAAATTCTCGGTGCCGTTGCTAATCCCAATCAACAGGGCAGTTTAGGACAACTGGGAAGTATTGTTAACACTGTACAGCAGTTGAGCGATCGCACTGGCACAGACCCATCTACCATCCAATCAGTTTTGTCAATAGTCGGTGGTCAAGTGCGTTCTGCTTTACAACAAAAGCAAGCCACAGATGGTAATGAAGCCGCACAAACTCTAGTCAATCAATATGCTGGGACTTCTCCTAACCCCCAAGCCGTCAACTCGCTTTTTTCTCCTCAGATACAACAGCAGGTAGCTCAAGTTGCTGCCCAGCGCACTGGGTTGGATGCTGGGATGGTTCAACAATTGCTGCCTTTAGCAGTACCTTTAGTACTAAATTTTTTGCAATCAGGTGCCAATGCCCAAAATCCCCAAGCTGGCGGAAATCCTGTACTGAATTCCTTTTTAGATGCTGATGGCGATGGTGATGTCGATATCGCTGATGCCATCCAAATGGCTAGTCGCTATATGAGACAGTAATAGTTTCCCCCTACTCCCCACTCCCTTATCACAAGCCGTTTGTCATTAGACATCGGCAATTAGGCCTTGCTAGATTCTTAGCTAGGACATAGGCTGAGAACATGGGAAATTTGCAAGCAAATATAAATCAGACAGTCTATGTCTAAATTTTTTGACTGTATTACTGAGGAACTGCAAGACTTTATTGCTGCCCAACACATTTTCTTTGTTGGCTCTGCACCTTTGAGTCCTACGGGTCATGTTAACCTGTCTCCTAAAGGCCTGGACTGCTTTCGTATCCTCTCTCCCAATCGGGTAGGTTACGCAGACCTCACAGGTAGTGGTAACGAAACATCAGCCCATTTGCAAGAAAATGGGCGGATAACCTTCATGTTTTGTGCCTTTGAAGAACCCGCATGTATCCTGCGTCTTTACGGTCAAGGAAGCACGATTTTACCGAGTTCTCCAGACTGGAACTCCCTATACTCTCTGTTTTTGCCAATACCTGGAACTCGTCAAATTATCGTCGCTGACATTGAACAAGTACAGACCTCCTGTGGTTTTGGCGTACCACTCTATGAATATCGAGGTCAGCGCCAGACTCTAGTAAACTGGGCTAGTAAAAAAGGCGAACAGGGAGTTCGAGAATATCAACAGCAGAAAAATCTTGTCAGTATTGACGGTTTGGCGACACCACTGAGTAAATTACCCTAACTTTGCCTCACGGAAGGGAGAAGACCGCGTTCATTGGTGTCAACTGAACGTGAAAGCCAATCTAAACATAGCTTTGAGAGATTGCCTCGTTACCAGACTCTGGCTGGGAATGCCTACTAGGAGGCTGGGAATGCCTACTAGGAGGCTCCGCCTTTTTTTTTGCGAGCCGTAATGAACAGCATTTCCAGCCTCTGACTGGAAACGAGGTTTAATCAACCGAGTTAGTGGAATCTCTTACAAAATGAAAATTGATTTTTAAACTGAAAGTTTGTCGCTTATGGGGTGGGTATTTTAATGCCCACCCTACTTTAGTGCCTAACCATCTAAACGACATGATTCTACTTTATTGATGAGCTTTGCACCTATTCTTTCATAAAACTTAATCCCACGTTCGTTAGATACGATTAACTGAGCTTTAATATCGAGAACGAGTAACCTAATTTTGTGAGGTTGGATCAAAACAAAATCGCGTTACTTTTATTAAATATGAAACAGCTTACTACAGAGTGAATAAAAATTTTATAGCTTATTTAAATAACTCCAAACATTCATTTTTTAAAACATGTTTTGTGACTTTGATATTCCTAAATGACTTAGCGATCACCTCTTCGCAAGATATATTAATTTGTGATTGATTTACCGAAATTAAATCTTGAATTGAAGCACCATATACAATTTCTGATAAACCACTCCAAACACAAGCAGTTGCACACATTGGACACGGTTCGCCAGTTGTATATATGCTATAACCTTCTAAAGAGGGGTTTTTAAGTTTAGCTGTTAAAGTACGAATGACGTTGATTTCCGCATGAGCGGATGGATCGTTGTCTCTCCTTACAGTATTATGAGCTACAGCAACGACTTCATTAACTTTAACAATCACTGCACCGTAAGGCGCATCGCCTTCTTTTGCTTGTGCCAATGCTAAACGCATAAAATATTCTGGGTTCATATAAGCTGAGGTTAACATAAGGATAATCGTTAATAATATCGTATTTCTAATGTTATAACTGGGAATTAAGAAGTATTAATGGTCGAATATGTTATTGAGCAGACAAGAAACAGAATTTTACTTAGAAGACCTAGAAACACCAATAGGTAAAGCTATTAATTTAACACTTGCATCTTTGGTGCTAATATCATCAGGAATTTTTGTGGCAGAAACATATAATATTCCTGATGATATGCGGTTTGATTTGAATGTAGCTGATACTGCGATCGTCATCATCTTCGCCGTGGAATATTCACTCCGTCTCTGGAGTGCGGAAAACAAAATTAAGTATATTTTTAGCTTTTATTCGATTATTGACTTAATGGCAATTTTACCATTTTTTCTTGGAATGGTGGATATTAGCTTTATTCGCCTACTACGATGGTTTAGGATTTTACGATTAATTAGATTTATCGATAGAAAGTTTTTATTTGCCAGTATCAGCACCGAAGATGGCATGATTTTTGCGCGAATATTATTTACATTATTTGCAATTGTTTTTATTTACTCTGGTTTAATTTATCAAGTCGAGCATCCGGTTAATCCTCAAAATTACGGTACATTTTTGGATGCCTTTTATTTCTCTGTTGTCACAATGACAACTGTAGGATTTGGCGACGTTATTCCCATTTCTGAATTAGGGCGCTTACTAACAGTACTGATGATTTTTACAGGAATTGCACTGATTCCTTGGCAAGTTGGGGATTTAATTAAGCGAGTTGTGAAAACTGCTAATCAGGTAGAAACAGTTTGTTCAGGTTGTGGTTTGGCTTTCCATGATCTAGATGCTGGGTTTTGTAAAAGGTGCGGGACTAAGTTACCTAGTTGCAGGGTTGATTGAGATGCGATCGCACCCCAGTCTAAGTACCTGTAGTGGCGGGGCACAGCTAAAATAGTGCAATATAAAATTTGTATTTTTCCTAAAAAATAAGGTTTTACTACAATTATATATTGCATCAATTTAGTCTTGTCACGCCACTACGTATATTTCAAAAATTAAATATGAGTCCTATATCAATGCTGACGTAATTGGCGGGACTAGTGATAAGTCTTGTGAGTTTTTAATTCTTCCAAGTTAAAAGTTTTTACTTGCCAAGACTAGATAAGCTCTTCTCTACTTCAGCACGATCTGGAGCATTGGGATCAAGGCTCAGATAAGTTTGGAGATCATGAGAAGCAGCATTAGACTGGCCTAAAGTAATTAACAAGATTGCTCGGTTCTGATAGAGGTCTGGATTGTTAGGTGATAAGGATATTGCAGTATCCAAATCACTCAAAGCTTGCGTCAGTTGTCCCAGTTCATAGTGAAGTGTCGCTCGATTTGCTAGTAATAAAGGCTGCTCTGGATCTAAAGCAAGTGCAGCATTATAATCTAATAAAGCATCATCAAGATGTCCCCATGCCTCAAAAGTTTGAGCGCGACCAATAAAGGCTGAAGTGAGGGTAGGTTGTAAATCAAGAGCAACTGAATAAGCATTGATTGCTTCTTTTAGAAGACCTTTTAAATAATAGCAATGTCCCATATTCATCCATACTTCATAGTATGGTGGACTAAGGTCAATAGCTTGCTGATAATCATTCAAAGCATCATCAAGATAACCCATTCGTTGATAAACATTACCACGATCATTGTAGTACTCTGAATAGTTAGGATCGGCAACGAGTGCAGATGTGAAGTAAGTAACTGCTTGTTCGAGTTCACCCATCGCTGCATAGACTTGAGCAATGTTATAGTCCAATACAGAGCGATGTAATCGATGTTGACCCCGATTTAAATGGTTTTTGAATTGTTCAATCGATAACTTGCAAAGTTCGACTGCTTCCTGTGAGCGACCTTGACGATGCCGGACAAGTGCTAAACCGTTGAGATCGAAAGCAGTCATAAAGTGTCTATCATCAGATGGAATATCTGCGGTAGGTTCTGCCAAGATACTCAAACTACGATTGAGATACTCTTCAGCTTGGGCATGATCGTGTTTGGGAAGAAACCGAGTATGAAACATTGCCATTATGTAGTAAGCTCGGACTAATTGAGCTGGTGTATCAATTTTGAGAATAGCTTCTTGTTGAACAATTTGATAAGCTTTGTCAATATCACCTGTAGTTGCATAACAGTTAAAAAGATTCCCAACTATATTCCATCGCATATTATTATCTGTTCCACAAAGGTGGTCAAGTTGAGTGGCGACAGGTTCACAATAGACTAATGCATCTTCATAAAAACCTTGGTGATTATAAGTTCCCAGCATTCTTGCTTGCCAGATCAATGCTTTTTGGGGTTGGTCGCTTTGTAACCAGTAGGAAATCAGCCGCGCCCCATGAATTTCAAGTTCAATAGGATCTCTACCAATCTGTTCTTCCAACTGTTGTGCCAGTTGGGTAATTTTGACTTTGGAAATTACTATTTCTGGTGATTGTGGTAATTGTAAAGTTATCTTCTGTGCTAAAAACTTCCTATCTAAGTGAGCAATGGCAGTTTCACCAGTATTAGGAGCAGTTACAAAGACTAAACTTAAGTTTAGTTTCTGTCCCCGACGACGAATGAGTTCAGCAAAAAAACGGCGTACCAAAAATCCGGCTTGCTCATAATAATTGCAAATAATCAACCAAGGAGAACCATCGGTATAATCATACCAAGAATCCAATAGCTCAATTAGCCCATGTATAATCCGATAAGCTCGATCTAAAGGATAATTACGTACCCTTTCTTCATCAATAGAAGTGTCTGTCAAATTGGGATTTCGTACTGAGATTTGACGCCTTAAAGCAGGGAGAATCATTGCTAATTCATAGCTATGTTTGGCAATCAAATGTGGTGCAGATTCTTGAATTTTTGGCAAAAGTTGACTTAACCATTCATTTAACCCAGCCCATAATCCATCTGATTGGGGCTGACACGATAGTAGCCAAGTTGTTGCTTGATTTTCTTGAGCTACTTGTAACCAGTGCTGTAAAAGTTCTAGCCTGGAACTACCCGGTTCTGCTTCTAGCAAAATCGCCGCTCCTATCTGTGGTTGTTCTAAAATAGTTCGATTAAAAGTATTATGATAGTAATCCATAAATTATCTCCTTTTAGTAAGACGTAAACTATTAATCCAAAGCCAAAAACCAATACCTTGAATGACAAAAAAGAGCAATCCCATTACTAAGGCATCGGTGAAGGCATAAGGATTAGACTGATATCCTGCACTCAACGTGCCTAAGAGTAGGGAAGCATAATTCCACATTGTTGGTAGAGCAATGAAGATAAGCGACCAAAATGCTGCAATATGACCGAAAACATAGATGAGAGCGTAACAGCGAATTACGCGCATCTCGCTTTTGGGAATATACGACTGGTCAGTAGTATGTGAAAATCTAAGTAATCGAAATATTTGGTTTTGCAAGAAAACCTTTGTATCCTTCATCAGACTTCTACATCGAAAAAAGTTAGCAATGACGTAGTAAAAATCAGTCCGAACAAAGAAATAACATTGCCAAAGTAGACCCAGTAGATAACTCAGCACAACTGCCTGCGTTAGGTGTAAAGCAATGGGATGCATCACTAGCCATTCCTGCTTTTGAGCAAACAAAATCAGGAGCAAGATAGAAGCTAATACAACGTCTAGCAATGGCCCTGCAAAAAACGGTAGATATCGCTGATTGCGAGGAACTCCCCATACCCCAGTCATATCTGTCTCTGCTACAAGTATCCAAAGGCGATGACTGAGTCTTAATTGGCAAGAAACACCTACTGCTTTTGCAGCTATTAAATGTGCCATCTCATGTAAAAATACTGCAACAACATTAATTACAGTTAAAATCAACGTCATCAGAGTGACATTTTCTGTAAATAGAAAGGCTTTATATCCTGGCACAATGGACGGGTCAAAACTAACAGCAATTAAAGCCATAGTTAGCACTAAACCGCAACCGATTAGGACTTTCTTACTAAATATTTTTTGGGCAAAAGACTGCGGAATAAGAGTAAAATGATTGATTTGCTTCGGTTGGTTAGTATGTGTTAAAGAAAGTGTTTTTTTAGAAGATAAGATACTAACAAAATCATTTTCTTCTAAAACCTCTAGAAGACCCTCTATATCTGGTACTTCATTATATTTCTGCTGGTAAAGCCACTGTGCCTGTCCAATCGTTTGACCAGCAGCCAAATAGTCTAGTAATTCTATTGCATCATCAGGTAATACTAGAAAAATATTAGTATCTACTCGTCCAATGATGAATTCCTCTCCTTCGGGTTGACGAGTAAATGGATAAATAGAAACCAGAGCGTTGGCAGGATATTTTGTCACGTTAAGGTTATTTGATAACGTTAATATAAAAATCAACAGTCAAGGCAGAGGGTAGGAGGTTCATTTTGAATACTGTTCTCTGCCATGACCGAAGGAACTTGGGTTTGAATTACCAGAACTTCTGTGCAGTCTCAAATCAGGAGGGTTTCAATCCACTTTTGACTTGTTTCTTTTGCCCTCAGCAAGACAGCATGGCTGCTTTTTGTAATCAGTTGCTGCTAAGAGGAGACCGCTTTCAAAAGATACCAGCTGTCATAATCCAGATCCACGCTATACAACGAATAAACTCGAAACACATCTGGTAACTTTTTTTAGGGCAAGTGCCTAATCAAAATTACCAGCAGCTACTACATATCCAGCAAACATAGGCAGCTGCTCTGGTCGTTCTTAATGTCTCAACTTCACGAATGACAAATTTTTTCATTGGTTTTGGTTGAACAGATTCTACAGTTTTCATGGTTTCATCCTTTTGAGTCTTGACGAGTAAATGTGTATTGGTTTAGCAATTGCAATGCTCTTTATTTCAAATAAAGAGTGGCATTATTTCATATTTAAATAAATTCCTGATAACAGTACTTTATTTTGAGAAATTACTTCTAAGCCGTTTGCATAACAATCACTACCACCTTTAGGTTGATGAAGAGAGGAAAATTACAAAGTGTTTTTTGTAATCTTCCTCTCTTTCTGTTTTAAATATATAGAGCAATCGGGTAAAACTAGGGGAAGCAATTGAAATATGCCAGAACCAATAGAACAGAGTTGTTCACCTTAGAGGAGCAAAGCGATGGCTTGTCTGCGACACGCTACGCGAACGCCAACACCAAGGGCGAACGCCTGCACTTAGAGCGTTTTTTGAAGCAGGCAAAGCTTTGATAGAATTACGCGTTCGTCTTTGATGTTACCGGAGGCATCGCAGATTCTATCGCTCAACGCACAAAACCTTTGATCTAGATTTGGTTACAATCGTTATCGTTCCTCTCAATTAGTCGATGCAGCAATTGTTGTGGACATTTTACCAACAGCAGAAGGGCAAGTTCGACAATCTCATTAACCCTTACTTATTAATAAAGATTTTCGTGAATAACATAAATTAATAGATGTACGGAATAATTTTTTCTGTTCCATCATCGCTTTGAACCAGTCAAATAGACCTACAACTCCGAACTCAGGGGATGTTAATAGTCAGCATCTGGTTAACCCACTTGTTTGTTTGGGAGATGGTCATGATAATGTATGGAATTTAGTCAAAGAGTTTGCGATCGCATCAGTCGTGTGTATTTCAGCGCGTTGGAGGAGTCGCAGCGAAAGTTGAACCACCCTTAGTTTTTAAATATACTGCTGTAGTATTAGTTCTCTTGTGACAACCAACAGTTAAATGTGCGATCGCTCGCCTTAAAGAAGCGATTAGTTGAGGGTTGGTAATCCAACTGGTTTGTTTGACTCAAAGTTAGATATGGCGACGAACGATTGATTACTTTGCTCGCGCACTGTATGAGAATCGTGGATACCAACAGGCGGGCATTGATGAGTACAAACTTAATGGAGTAAATCCTAAATCAGATGAATATACCCAAATGAAATCAACACGAATGAATTTATGTCATTAGGCATAAACTATTCTCAACCTATTGGATAGATGAAGCTTTCTATTAATTTATTTAAGCTTAGTTGTATTACAGATTGATACTTGTTTTGTGTTATTAAGATTAATTTTATGTAGTTTTGTTGAATTTTTTGTATTTAAAGATAAACAGAAAAATTCGTTACATTAAGCTGAGATGGTATTTATAAGTAAAATAGGAATTAGAGTATATTACATCACTATTAAGCTTAAGTACATGGTAAGTAAATATTTTTGAAATAACGTAGAATAAAAATTTTTATTTACTTTTTCAATGCCTTTTACAATGATTGTAATAAAAATTTAATTATTAGCTAGCTAACAATTAATTATTACTAAATATTTTAATTGAAATAATTTTACAAATACATAAAAGGAGTAAAAATGTCTAATATTGGTTTATTTTTTGGTACTCAAACAGGCAATACCCAAACTGAATCAGAAATAATTCAGAAGGAGTTTGGTGGTGATAGTGTTGTAACTTTATATGATATTTCACAAGCTGAACCAAGTGATTTCAATAACTACGATTATATCGTTGTTGGTTGTCCTACTTGGAATGTTGGAGAATTGCAAAGTGATTGGGAAAATTTTTATGATGAGTTAGATAACATTGACTTCATCGGCAAAAAAGTTGCTTATTTTGGTCCTGGAGACCAGGTTGGTTATCCTGATACATTTCAAGATGCCCTCGGTATTCTAGAGGAAAAAATTTCAGAAAATGGTGGTGAAACAGTTGGCTATTGGCCTACAGAAGGTTATGAATTCAGTGAGTCTAAAGCTGTTCGTGATGGTAAATTTGTAGGTCTTGCCCTTGATGAAGATAATCAATCCGATTTAACAGAGGAGAGAATCAAAGCTTGGGTTACACAATTGAAGCTAGAGTTTAGTTTGTAAAGCTTTATTCACTAAAATGCTTGTTATCTAATTAGGTAAGTTTGAGAATACTTTGCCCGTCTCAAAGATGAAACTGCGCGAGAGAAACTACTGAAAACCATTCTCTAAAACATAACTTGCTTCGGGTTGCCTTTGAAATACTTGGCTCAATTGCCTGAAAAATAGGTTTTATGAAACTGCTTATTGTTGAGGATGATCAAGATACGGCGGCTGCTCTCACCACTTCTCTGGTAGCACAGCAGTTTACAGTTGATACCGCTAGTGATAGTCGATCGGCACTAGAGTTAGCTGAGGCAACAGAGTATGACCTGATCGTGCTAGATGTCATGCTACCCGATGAGAATGGAATTCGTCTGTGTCGCCAACTAAGGACACAGAATCAGCAAGAGCCTATTTTGCTGCTCACAGGGAAGGTTGATCCGGCAGATAGAATAGCAGGCTTTGAGGCAGGAGCAGATGACTATATTACTAAACCCTACGAGCTATCAGAACTGCTAGCTCGGATTCGGGCATTACTGCGACGAGGCAGCACAGTATTAACCAAAGTACTCTGCTGGGGTCAGTTGCAGCTCGA
>NZ_JAVRBN020000017.1:0-150607 GCF_034531305.2 Nostoc sp. ChiQUE02 | reverse complement strand
CTTGAAATTTAATTCTTAATTCTTTTCTTTTTACTTTTTACTTTTACCTTTTGACTTACTAGCCCCTGCCTCCACAGCGATAGGATATTTTTTTAGTTGGAAGTCCCATAGAGCGATCGCTGTTATTTTACAACGCAATATATCACTCGCCGTTTGGAATGCATAAAACACAAAAAACCCCGGCTAAATTAGCCGAGGTAAAGTCGAGAAGTGAGATTAACGATGAGATACAGTGATACCGAAATCAAAAAATCTTAACTAACGCTAAAACCAACCAAAACTAAAGCGGTAACGATTAAAGTTGCAAAAAGACCTTGCAAAACGTATTTACGTTGTTCCCAAATTGCTGGGTACTCAGCGTAGTACATCTTGGGTTCAGCTGCGTAGTTGTTGAGAATGCCGTCTTCGTTAGTGGTGGTGTACATAGTTTTTTCTCTTCTTTGTTTACTTATGTAACTAAATTTAACAGTTTTGTTACAAATCGTCAACAGGGCTTGACAAAAAAAAGACTGATGCTACACATAAATCTGACTTATCAGCGGTGAGGGATTCTGGCAAAGCGGTTTTAGCCAGCAAAAGCCGGAGGGTACAACGCACCGCAAGAAATCAAATAAAGACGGTGCGTTAACGAAGTAACACACTCTACTGGCGTGGCACAGCTAAAATGATGCATCAAGCGTAGGTTGGGTTGAGCAACGCGAAACCCAACATTCATCGGGGTGTTGGGTCTTATACTTCGCTGCGCGACGCTGACGCGAAGGAGCCAACCGACAAAATTTCTTGCACAAATTTTAAGTAAGCTTGCCACGCCACTACTAAATATTGGAGAATTTATCGAGTAAGGCAGGAGCAGCAGCAAAACTGCCCTTTGCCTCCTGCTTCTCCCTCCTTCAATTTTTGGGATTTTCTAAATATCTAACCCAACTACCATTAAGTCAGGTGGATGTTCAACATTAAACTGGTAATATACCTCTCGCCGCTCTTGGGGTGGAAGAGTTAACTGCCATTCTAAAATCCCCATTTCACCAAGTTGAATTTGTGGGTTGCTGCGACTGAGGCGTACTTTAATTTGCTCGTTGCGGCTAACTGGCAGTTGTTCAGTTAGTTTCAGATTTACTTCTTTGTCGAGTAAGTTAGTAATTATTAACCGATAACTATAAGTAATGCGGCGTTGGTTGCTAATTAATCTTTTATCTACCAGACGTTCAACTAAGTCGCGCTCAATTTTTAAACCTTCATCAATCCCTAAGTTCAGTTTGAACTCTTGTCCTGGTGCAATATTCTCTAACTGAGTTGTCCCAATAAAAACGTTGTCGCGGAAAATATTCGCTTTGCCTGGTAACAAAGCCGCACCGTTGGGATTATTTTTCACATTCGCTTGTAGATAAGCAAAACTTACCAAGCGCGGCATTGCTACATAATCGAAGCTACAAGGATAATCATCGTTGAAAATCGTAGTTTTATGGGGTGCGCCATCACTGGGAATGTTACCGCCACTATTCAATTTAAAGGTAACTACACTCCCTTCTTTGGATACTTCTGCTGTAACGGTTTCTGCTGGGATAAGACTATCCTCTGTAACTTCGTCTTGTTCTTGCCAATCCGTTCTGGCAGCAGAAGCAGATGGCTCTGGGATGCTAGGCAGCAGTGGTGGCTGGGCAGTAAATCGGTGTCGTTGTAACAGTTGTGGACGTGGGGCATCAATATACCAAGGTTCAAGTTTGGGTGGAAGTGTACCTAATCCCGGTTTAGCGGTAGAAAGGGTGAGATTTGCACCAATCCAATCTTCACCAGTACTTTGGGTAATTTCTGCAAGGTAACTCAGATGTACAATATCGCTGGTAGTGCTAAAGCGCAAGTCATAAAAGGGAGTCCAACTAGCGCGATTTACTAAGTATGATATCTCTAATTCAAATTCGCCTTCACCCGCTACTTCAACTGCCACAACTAAGTTAAAACTCTCTTTAGGATGGGGTGTTTGGATTTTTTGCAGTGAGGTGTGGAGTGCTTGCAGTTGTTTGTCTAATTCCTGCTGTTGGGTTTTGCACTCTCCGGATGCGATCGCATACTCACTATACTGGCTTCCGATAAAGTTTAAGAAATCCAAAGTTTCGCTAAGGCTGAGATTTTTCCGAGACAAACTCTGGGAAAAGGGTTCTTCTGTTTTTTCACGTAAGCCGGCGATAAAACTAGACTGTAATGATAAAGCATCCACTTGAGCTTGCAGGTGGCGTTTTTCTGATTCTAATTGCTGAATTTGCCTAGTTAAATGTGCGACTCGCTCCGCTACAGGTTCAGTAGTGTAAATGCGATCGCTACTAACTCCCAGCAAGCGCACTCCGACTGTTCCTGTACCGCTAACCCTGACAGACTCAGTTTCTAGAGTCACTGGCACCGGAGTAATTACTAATTCCTGTTCAATTCCTGTTAAATAAACTACACCCCGCCGTGTAACCAGTGCTCTGTCAGCGTACACGGTAACAGCTACAATCTCGCTTTGTACTGTTTTGCGCCAAGACGGTATTTCCGGGTTAACCACTGCCAGTTTTCCCCCATTTTTAATGATTCTGCTGGTTAATTGTCAATGTTTCCCGGTCTAACCGTCAACCCCTTTAGGTAATTCGTAATTCATAATTACGAATTATTTTACCCGTGAATTGGTTCAAGCGTACTAGAAGTAGTATCAGCCTTTTGCTCAACAATATTTTTTGCCGCAGCTAGTAGATACTCATAATAAGCACGAGCAACAATAGATAGCTGCTTGCCAGATGGGTAAACCATGTACCAATTTCGCTGAATGGGAAAGTGTTGTACATCTAAAATGCTGAACTGTGGCGCATCTAATAGTAAGGTATGACGAGATAAAACAGAAATTCCTAAACCACCTACGATCGCTTGTTTAATTGCTTCATTACTTCCCAATTCTAGCTTGACTTTTACTGTTACCCCTTGTTCTTCAAATAGCTTTTGGACGGCGCGACGAGTTCCTGAACCTGGTTCCCGCATAATAAAAGGTTCGTTCGACAAACGTTGTATAGGAATATTTTTTTCCTTGGACAACGGATGATTATTCGGTGCAAAGACTATCAAAGGGTTTTCTAAAAATGGTTCACAAGTCACATCTATAGTGTCTGGAATTTGACTCATAATATATAAGTCGTCCAGATTCTGACTCATCCGTTCTAAAATTTGTTCGTGATTCGTCACTTGTAGCGAGATATCAATCCCTGGATAAAGTTCGCAAAAGGGCCCTAACAAACGTGGGATAAAATATTTAGCTGTTGTAATCACTGCCAAGCGTAATTGTCCCTGTTTTAGCCCTTTTAAATCTGCTACCTTCATTTCATACTGGGCTATATTGTCAAAAATCTGCCGACAAGTGGTAAATAATTCCCGTCCTGCTTCTGTCAAATACAACCGCTTCCCCACTTGCTCAAATAATGGCAACCCTACCGATTTTGTGAGTTGCTTAATCTGCATAGAAACGGTAGGTTGGGTGAGAAACAATTCTTCAGCAGCGCGAGTAAAGCTACTGTGTCGTGCCGCCGCCTCGAACACCTTTAACTGGTGCAGCGTCGCTTGGTTCAAGGGTGATTCTCCTGTAAATAGCGATTCATAGATATAAAACTAGTATTGCTGAACACTGGCAAATGATATACCAATGCTCACAGAAAGTTACGAGTTTTATTATAGATAAAACTCTATTATTTATATTAATATAAAGGTATTTAAATTATGGATTTAAGAAGCTATTATCAGAACAGCAAAAGCGTAAGATGCCTTCCATCTAAACGATGAGTGTTGAATGCTGAATGTAGATTTTCTACAATTCATCATTCATCATTCATCATTCCATAATTCTTCTTTAACTTTTGTAGGTAGCTTGGTTAAATCTGGTAATCTTAGTACCTCGATTTCGGCAACTTGTTCTTTAATATTCACTGGCAAGTTTAACGGTTCGCGTTCTTCTATCCAGCAACTTGCTAATGGCAAGGTTTGCTCCATTTCATCCAGCGGTCGAGGAATTACCATCACTGCATTCAATTCCCCAATGCGTTCTGCCTCAAACATTCCCGCTTCCACTGCTACCGCCACATTTGCTACGGAACCACGAATAATGGCTGTACACAAACCCGCACCAATTTTTTCATAGGCTGCCAAATGAACATCAGCAGCTTTGAGCATGGCATCACACGCTCCTACCATCGCTGGAAATCCTCGCGTTTCTACCAAACCAATTGCTTGATTACTCAGACGGCTGTAATTGCCCTCCTCCATCAATTTCGTGAAACGGGTTGTGATGGGAAGCACTATATCTAGATTGGGATAAGGTCGGGGAATCACCAAACTAGAAACCAACTGACCAAACTGTTCAGCCGTTTGCACACCTGATTCTACCGCCAGACGCACGTCAGCAATTCCACCCCGGACGATCGCAGTACAATGACCACTGCCAATTTTTTCATACCCAACTAGGTGAACTCCGGCTGACTTCAGCATCATATCAGCTGTACCAACTATCGCTGGAAAGCTGCGTGTAGAAACTAAACCCAAAGCAGTATCCTGAAAGGTATCTTGACTACTCGCTCCTTGGATGGTACGAATAGACCGTTGATTGTATGTTTCCATGTGAATTCTCCAAAATACGGAAAAAGCCGACAACTTACAATTAACACTTACTCGGACTGATCGTCAGAGTTTGGGTCGCTCAAGGATTGTCTATGAGGAAACAATGTGGTCAACAGTCTGCTTATGCTCCCTTGTCCATAAATTTGAGTCCCAAAACCGTTAGGGGATTCTGCGACTGGCTGACTGGGGTCTGAGCTATGTTCTGTAGACGGTTTAGCGGCTTCGCCCAAGGTGGAGTCAGCATTATTGGCCGGTTCCTCCACGGGAAGAGACTGACTTTCTGGAGTTGTGGGAGATTTAAAGTAAGAGATCGACTTGTTTTGTTTGAAATCCACAAAAGCCGAAGCTGAGAAGTTCGTTGAGGAAATTACCTTTTCCTTAACTCCACCTAAGCCATTTTCCTCTTCCTTCTGCGGCGGCACACTTGTAGAAGTTGGGTTATTTGTAGATGGTTCCAGTTGCTTTGTTTGGGCAATCTTACGACTGGTGTCTCCTAGAATTGAACCCGGTGGTACTACTTGCCCAGGTTCAACCGAATAGTTAAAAACTGTTGTCGCTGAACCAATGCAAGCATTTGCTCCAATTTTGCCATTGCCAACCATCAAAAAACCGGCTCCTAGGTTTGCGCCTGCTTCTACCTCTAGGGTTCCTTCATGAACTTGGAGAATTGCTCCCATACCAATACAGACCCCTGGCCCAATGATGATTTTGCTGTTTACAGCCGCTTGGAGGATCACCCCAGGTGCAAGTACCGCGCTTGGATGAATAGTCACCTCACCACTAATGTAAGAATCAAAGTTGTTGCTGAGGCGCAGTGGCGGCACAGACATGGAAATTTTAACCTCGGAAGCCGGAGTGGGGAATGGGGAACTCGGTACCCCCTCTGGGGATAAGGGGCAATGGGGAATGGGGAGTGGAGAGTGGTAGATATTAAAATTTCCTATTCCCTACTCCCTAGTACAGACGCGATTAATCGCGTCTCTCTCTACTATGGTCGTTGAATAATCGTTTCCAATACCCGACGCTTGGCTTTGGGGTCAATACCAATTAAACGCACATATTCCCCTTGGTATTCGCCGAGCTGTTTTTCTACGGCTGCGATCGCTTCTCTTTCTGAAGAGGCTTGAATTTGACCAGTACTAGTCCAGGAACCAGTCCGGAACCGCCGTTGATCTACGTGTTCTATGCTAATTTTAGAGCCGCCAGCCAATAATTGCCGGAGTTGGCCTACTACTTCAGTACTCAAGCGGGTAGTGGTAGCTGTTGCTGTTGCTGTTGCAGAGGGTGCTGCACTAGTAGTAAATGATTTCTGACTGTCAGAGGAGGCTACTTGACCATTTGGACGTTGGATAATAGTCTCTAATACCCGCCGTTTGGCTTTAGGGTCAATCCCAATTAAGCGCACATATTCCCCTGGGTATTCGCCGAGCTGTCTTTCTACGGCTGCGATCGCTTCTCTTTCTGAGGAGGCTTGAATTTGACCGGTACTAGTCCAGGAACCTGTACGGAAGCGCCGTTGATCTACGTGCTCAAGGCTAATTTTTGAGCCGCTAGCCAATAAGTGCCGGAGTTGGTCTACTACTTCAGAACTCAAGCGGTTACTGGTAGCTGTTGCTGTTGCAGAGGGTGCTGCACTAGTAGTAAATGATTTCTGACTACCAGAGGAAGCTACTTGACCATTTGGACGTTGGATAATGCTTTCTAATACCCGCCGTTTGGCTTTGGTATCAATGCCGATTAAACGCACATACTCGCCTTGATGGCTTGCTATACATTCTTCCAAGGCGGAAATTACTTGATTTGTGGAAGTTGCTTCAATTGGCTGGCAACTAGTCCAGGAACCAGTACGGAAACGACGCTCATCTACGTGTTCCATACCAATTTTGTAACCACCTGCCAATAGTTGGCGGATTTGCTCTAGAGTTTCGCCACTGACTTTGCCACTGCTAGAACCGTTACCGTTACCATTACTGCTGCTGTAATTGCTATTGCCACGACTAGCCGGAGCCTTAAAATTGGTAGCTGTTTTAGCATCACTATCTGGACGTTGGATGACGGTTTCTAGCACACGGCGTCTATCTTTGTCAATACCAAACAGTCGGACATATTCGCCGCTATGGTCTTTTAGACAGCTTTCTAATGCTGCGATCGCTTCACCGATGGATCTCGGTTCAATTGGCTGACAACTAGTCCAAGAACCCGTGCGGAACCGTCTTTGATCCACGTGTTCCGTACCAATTTTATACCCTTGTTCCAATAGATAGCGTAACTGATCTATTGTTTCTGCACCCAAGCTATTGCTCGACACTTCACTACTCCTTTCCAACTCTAAGACAGTAATACCATTACCTGTATAAGATTTAGCAATTTCATCCCGAATGGGTGCTATACATTTGTTATCCGCAGCACAGAGATAACCCGCTCGTAATGCCTGATTAATTCCAACCACATGATGAGCAAATTCCTTATCTTGATCTTGCACATCTGGCAAGCGGTCAGCTTGTTGCTGGCTGGTAATTATCGCTCCCGAAGGTACATACTTACCTGAGGGAATCTCTACGTCTTGAATTAAAGCGTGCATCATCACGATGCAACCTGCACCCACCCTGGCATTAAACACCGTAGAGCGAAAGCCAATAAAGGAATTATCCCCTACATAAGCTGGCCCGTGAATTAGAGCCATGTGGGTAATGCAAGTGTTTTTACCAATCCATACAGAGTATTGGTTTTGGTCATCACCAATTACTCGACCTTGCTCTAACCCATGAATGACCACACCATCTTGAATATTGGTGTTTTCACCAAGATAAAAAGGTGTGCCTTCATCCGCTCTAATCGTAGTCCCCGGAGCAACGATTACATTTGCACCTATTTGTACATCCCCAATCAGATTGGAGAATGAATGTACAAAGGCAGTTTCATGGATTTTGGGTTCAGCTAAATTCCTTGACCACGGGGTTGGGGGTGCCGCCGTGCTGCGGACTGCCATCGCGAGATTCCTCCTGTATTGTCTGTCATCAGTCATTTGTCCTTTGCCTTTTGTCGAGAGCTAATGACTAATGACTAATGACCAATGACTAATGACTATCGATATTGATCTTTTTTGCTGTAAATGAGGCGGTCTTCAACGTGAATGGTATCTATGATCGCCACCACTACTGCATCTAATGGACGTTGTTCATTTCCAAGAACTTGACGAGCAGCACTGCCACGACTGACAAGTACCCACTCATCTACTCCTGCTCCCACACTATCTGCTGCTACCTCGTATTCTGGCAGGATATTTCCGTCTTCATCCACTAATTGTAACAACAGTAGTTTTACACCTCTGAGACTTGGATCTTTTTGTGTGCTAACTACTGTGCCGCGAACTTTGGCAACTTGCATTCAAATTACGGTCTTCTGCCGAAAGGACGAATTGCATTCACATTTTCGCGGAATTGCTCTACGTCTTCGGTATAACGAATTGGCAGGACGTATTCCAAGTTTTCGTGAGGACGAGCAATAATATGAGTAGACAGCACTTGTCCACCATTGACTCGCTTTACAGATTCAACTCCTGCGGCCACAGAAGCTTGCACTTCTGAAACGTCACCCCGGACAATCACCGTCACCCGACCACTACCGATTTTTTCATACCCGACTAGGGTGACGCGGGCAGCTTTCACCATTGCATCAGCAGCTTCCACCACTGCTGGAAAGCCTAGCGTTTCAACCATTCCCACTGCAATTGACATTAGTTTTAATCCCTATTTCAAAGTTTTTAGCCCTGGACAAAAGTGTTGCTCAATCAAGTAAAGAGCGTTAATTACTTTGTTTAAACAGCTTTTTAAGTACGGAATTGTTCCACAGCTTCTGTGTAACGTATCGGTAAGACGTATTCCAGGTTTTCGTGAGGACGAGCAATGATATGAGTGGATAACACTTCACCACCGTTGACTCTTTTCGCCGCTTCAACTCCCGCTGCTACAGAAGCTTGAACTTCCGATACATCTCCCCTAACGATCACGGTGACACGAGCGCTACCAATTTTTTCATAGCCTACTAAAGTGACACGGGCGGCTTTCACCATCGCATCAGCAGCTTCCACTACTGCTGGAAAGCCCTTCGTTTCAATCATCCCAACTGCAATTGGCATCGCAGAACTCCTACAAAATGGATCTAATCAGTACTGTTGTTTGAAATTTTTGACGGGGAGAGCTTATCTTAGAGCTAAGAAAACACTTCCAAATTAAGCATAGGAAAGCTTGGCGTCCCTGGCAATATAAATTACTATAATAGTTTATGATAAGAAAGTTTTAAAAAACTTAACAAAAATTTATCTGTGCTTCTGGGCAATTAAAGTTGATAGATTCCTAGAGCGGCCACTTATGCTTTATAATTTCTTTATTACATTTACAAAACGACATTCATAACCAAGGCTAATCCTATCTGGCGAGGGTTAAGCAGCGGCTGTATGTTTTGCTGTATCTATCTTTGCTGCAATATTACTATATGTACAAGGACTAGGTGAAAAGTATATAATTTTTTCAAATATATCCTATAAAGGACTTTGCTCAAAGTAGAAATACAAATGTAAAAAGGTCGGTGATGCTAAGGCAAGTAAATGCTTTTACTTATGTAAAGTTATATTTTACCTTATGTTTAATAGAGTAAGGTTAAGTAAAAGTACCTCCTGGAATTTAGTTGAAACAATAGTAAAAAAAACATCAGTGTTTTGGTAAATTAATCTTATTAGATATTATTAAATAAATAATTGTTTTGAAGTTTTTTTAAAATCAAGGCTGAGTCATCAAGGGAAATTTAAATGGATCAATTTCTATTTTCAACAAGTTGGTTTGTGCCTTTTTATAGCTTATTGGGCGCAATTTTGACCTTGCCGTGGGGAATAGGAATAATTCGGCGAACAGGTCCAAGACCTGCGGCATACTTCAACTTGTTGACGACTGTTTTAGCTTTTGTCCATAGCCTGTTTGTATTTAAAAGTATCTGGGATAGAGAACCGGTAAACTTACTAATCAATTGGTTCAAAGCAGCAGATTTAGACTTATCTTTTGCCCTAGAACTGTCGCCAGTGAGTATTGGGGCAACAGTTTTAATTACAGGGTTAAGCTTACTGGCACAAGTTTACGCTCTGGGTTACATGGAAAAGGACTGGTCGTTGGCGCGTTTTTTTGCGCTGCTGGGGTTTTTTGAAGCAGCGTTGAGTGGTCTAGCAATCAGTGATTCTTTGTTTCTCAGCTATGCCCTTTTGGAAGTCCTGACGCTTTCGACTTACTTGCTAGTGGGGTTCTGGTATGCTCAACCGCTAGTAGTAACGGCGGCGCGAGATGCGTTTTGGACTAAACGGGTGGGAGACTTGTTGCTGCTGATGGCTGTGGTGACACTTTCCACCTTAGCCGGGAGTTTGAACTTTTCGGATTTATATGAGTGGGCGCAAACAGCTAATTTAAGTCCAATGACATCGACGTTGCTAGGCTTGGCGTTAATTGCTGGGCCTGCTGGTAAATGTGCCCAATTTCCACTGCACCTGTGGTTAGATGAAGCAATGGAAGGGCCCAACCCTGCCTCGGTAATGCGGAATTCGTTGGTAGTCGCGGGTGGTGCTTATTTACTGTATAAATTTCAACCATTGTTAGCCCTGTCGCCAGTTGCGTTGAATGCCTTGGTAGTTATGGGAACGGTGACAGCGATTGGGGCCACATTAGTATCCATAGCTCAAATTGACATTAAGCGATCGCTATCTCATTCCACCAGTGCATACATGGGGTTAGTGTTTTTGGCCGTGGGGTTGCAGCAAGGGGGTGTGGCCTTGATGTTGCTGTTAACTCATGCGATCGCTAAAGCATTATTATTCATGAGTTCTGGTTCAGTAATCTTGACTACCCAAAGCCAAGACTTAACAGAAATGGGTGGTCTGTGGTCACGGATGCCAGCCACTACCACTGCCTTTGTAGTCGGTTCAGCTGGGATGGTAACACTACTACCACTGGGAAGCTTCTGGGCAATGTTAGCATGGGCTGACGGTTTCGTAAATATTAGCCCTTGGGTGATTGGGGTTTTAGTATTGGTCAATGGTTTGACAGCATTGAACTTGACCAGAGTATTTAGATTAGTGTTCTGGGGAAAACCGCAACCAAAGACCCGTCGCACGCCAGAAGTTGGTTGGCAGATGGCTTTGCCAATGGTGATTCTCACAGTGCTGACTCTGCTTGTGCCTGTGATGCTACAGCAATGGTACTTACTACCAGATTGGGAAAGTATTAATTGGTATGTGGCGTTAGCGTTGTTTGGTTCTACCGTGGTGGGCGTAGGTGTAGGGTGTACAGTTTATCTGCACAAAGCTTGGTCTAGATCGAGAATCTTGGCGTGGAGATTTCTGCAAGACTTGTTAGGTTATGATTTTTATATTGACCGAGTTTATCTTGTAACCGTGGTAAGTGTAGTAGCACTACTATCTAAAATTTCTGCTTGGAGCGATCGCTACTTGGTTGACGGTTTAGTAAACTTGGTTGGGTTTGCCACAATTTTCGGCGGACAAACTTTAAAGTACAGCATTTCTGGGCAATCTCAGGGCTATATGTTGACCATCCTAGCAGTTGTCAGCGTCCTGGGTTTTTTCATCAGCTGGTCACTGGGCTTACTAGATAAATTGCCTTTTTAAGCGAGTTATAAGTAGAGACGCGATTAATCGCGTCTCTGCAGGAGTTATTATTTTACTCCTCCTGCTCCCCCTGCTCCTCTTACCTAAATTCCGTCTATGCTTAGTGTTTTAATTCTAGTGCCGTTAATCGGCGCAGCTTTAATTGGTTTCTCGCCTTCTGGCATCAATGGGAAATTCGCCCGTGGGGTGGCTTTGGTCTTTGCCAGTATCGCTTTCTTATGGACGATTGTACTAGCAACTCAGTTTCATCCAGGAGAAATTACTCAACAGTTTGCTGAGTCTCTCCCTTGGATAGATGTTTTAGGCTTGAATTATAACCTTGGGATAGATGGTTTATCTTTGCCATTGCTGGTTTTAAATGCATTGTTAACTTGCATTGCCATTTACAGCAGTGATGAATCCCTACAGCGTCCTAAATTTTATTACTCTTTGATACTATTATTAAGTGCTGGGGTGACTGGAGCCTTTTTGGCACAGGATTTACTGCTATTTTTCCTGTTTTACGAATTGGAACTGATTCCGCTGTATCTGTTGATAGCTATTTGGGGTGGTGCCAAGCGGGGTTATGCTGCTACGAAATTCCTCATTTATACAGCCGTTTCGGGAATCCTAATTTTAGCAAGTTTCCTCGGCATGGTTTGGCTAAGTGGTTCCTCTAACTTTGCACTAGCAACCTTAAACGCTACAACTCTACCTCTAGCGACACAGCTTTTACTGCTAGCAGGAATTTTGATCGGTTTTGGGATTAAAATTCCCTTAGTTCCCTTCCATACTTGGTTGCCAGATGCTCACGTTGAAGCTTCCACACCGATTTCAGTGTTGTTGGCTGGGGTGCTATTGAAGTTGGGAACTTACGGCTTACTGCGGTTTGGCATGAACTTGTTACCAGAAGCTTGGAGTTATGTGGCTCCTTGGTTGGCAACTTGGGCAGTAGTAAGTGTGCTGTACGGTTCATCCTGCGCGATCGCTCAAACCGATATGAAAAAAATGGTAGCATACAGCTCCATTGGACACATGGGTTACGTTCTTTTAGCGGCGGCGGCTGCCACACCTTTAAGTGTGTTGGGTGCTGTGATGCAAATGATTAGCCACGGCTTGATTTCGGCAATGCTGTTTTTGCTGGTAGGGGTTGTGTATAAAAAAGCTGGAAGCCGTGATTTAGAAATTATCCAAGGATTGCTGAACCCAGAACGAGGTATGCCAGTAATCGGTAGCTTGATGATTGTCGGAGTCATGGCCAGCACTGGTATACCGGGAATGCTAGGGTTTATTTCCGAATTCATAGTTTATCGGGGAAGTTTTCCAGTTTTCCCAGTGCAAACCCTTTTATGTATGCTTGGTACAGGTTTAACAGCAGTTTACTTCTTAATTCTCGTCAACCGCGCCTTTTTTGGCCGCCTGTCTGCATCAGTTACCAACTTACCACGTGTGTATTGGAGCGATCGCATCCCAGCTGCAATTTTAGCTGTGCTGATTGTGATTTTCGGCATTCAACCTGCTTGGTTAGTCCGCTGGACTGAACCAACAATTACAGCAATGGTGAATACCCAAAACGTAGTAGTAGCAGTGTCCTTGGATAAAGCAATGGGGACTGGGGACTAGGGAATTAGGGACTAGGGACTTAAGGACTAGGGACTGGGGAAAACTTTTCCCCATACCAAATGCCCAATACAACTCTTGGAGAGGCTGCGCCCTAAGCGTAGCTATGCCGCAGGCTTTACGTCTTTGCTCAGTACAAGTGCCCAATGCCCAATGCCCAATGCCCAGTACCCCAATTCCTAAACTTTTTGGAGAGATGCAATGGTAACTATTAAAAAAAAAGCTACTCACAATCCCTTAGCTGAGTATATTGAACGTCTACAAAAAGGAGAAGCATTACTCCCTGATACTCCAGAAAATGTGCTGGAAGTAGTTGGTATTCTTAAAAGCTATGGCGTAGTTTTAGATGCTTACTCAAAAAATCTTAACTATATTGCCGAGCATCAGTTTTTAGTATTTTTCCCATTTTTTAAATACTTTAATGGAGAAATTTCTTTTCAGAAATTACTCCGCCACTGGTGGCATAACCGAATTAATTTTGAATATGCCGAGTATTGCATGAAAGGCATGATGTGGCACGGTGGCGGTGGACTAGATACGTATTTAGATACACAAGAATTTCAGGAGAGGGCACAAGCCGTTATCGCCGCAAAATTTAAAAATAATCCTCTCATTTCGGGTATTAACCAACTGTTTCCAGATTTCTTAACAGAACATTTGCGCGTCTCTGCTTACTACACTGGTTTAGGTCAATTCTGGCGAGTTATGGCTGATATGTTCCTCAACTTATCAGACCGCTACGACCGAGGCGAAATCAAATCGATTCCCCAAGTTGTAGACCATATTAAAGCAGGGTTAGTGGCAAATGCATCAAACCCAATTACCTACGCCGTCAAAATTCGGGATGAAGTCTATGAAATCATTCCTAAAAGCGTTGGTTTGACCTTCTTAGCAGATACAGCAATACCTTATGTAGAGGCAGTATTCTTCCGAGGAACTCCTTTCCACGGTACTGTTTCATACAACGCCCAAGGATATCAAATTCCCCCAGATCAAACTCGATTTCAATATGGCGCGTTGTATGCCGATCCTTTGCCTATAGGCGGCGCAGGTATTCCTCCCACCTTATTGATGCAAGATATGCGTCATTATCTTCCAGAGTATTTGCACGAAATTTATCGTCGTAGTCTTCGGGGTGAAGATGATTTGCGAGTCCAAATTTGCATAAGTTTCCAAAAATCGATGTTTTGCGTGACGACAGCAACGATTTTAGGACTGATGCCTTATCCTTTGGATACTAAAGATCCAAATGAACAAAAAGATAATCGAGTTTATTTAGAAAAGTGGATGAGTCGGTTACAAACTTCGCGGTTGCTGGATGTGAATAAATAGTTGATTTTTGTTCAAGATTATGCTTCTGGTTCAACGCCGAGCGATCGCAATTGAGCAGTCAAGCGATCGGCTCTTTCCTCACTAGTCAATAACAAATTACCTTGTGAATCCCACCAGCGTAGCCAAGGTAATTCCATATTGTAATATTGCCCCTGCCAAATTCCTAACTCAACTCCTAAAGGATGTATGGGATAATGTCCGCGTTCATTTGCTGTTAATAACTGATATTGTCCACCAATTAATTCATAAACTTCAACGCTGGCTTTATTCACTTCATAAATGCCGTAGAAGGGAGGACGAATCACCTGCTCATAAATCCAAAATTTCCCCTTCCAAGGAGTTTTATCTCGCTCCTCACTACCATCCCCGGAAACAAATTCCAATGCAATCAATGGGGCAATAAACTCTCGCCATAGTACATAAGACCTGCGCGTTTGTCCATTCAAAGTAGGTGGTACATTCCCTACATAAAACCAGTCTGGTGCTTCTGCGCCTTTTTCTGGAGGGTCAGTTATCCGCCAGTAGATACCGCTATCTTGTCCAATACAGTACTGCCCATCAGGATGACGTTTTTGCAATATCGGTTTAATCGAGTTTGTTAGGAGAATGCTTTGGGGATGTTCCTGAAAATTTTTCACGAATGTACCGTCAGATTCAGGAAGCTGCGTATGGTCGGGAAACGGGGTGAGGGCGGTGGATGGGTCGGTTGCAGAGGTCATAGGGCTGTCCTCGCGCTGGGGTGAAGTTTATTTTTTAGTTTAGCTTGCGTAGTTTACCAAGTTTTACTCACAGCTTGGTCTGTATAAGATGGAGCTTGTAATCCTTCGGTGTAATTAGAAATTGGAGCAAAGCGACTTGACGAGCCTTACTCCCGACTAACCTCAAAGTACACGCAGTAAGCTGGGAATGCTTTCGATCGCTTCTAAATTCCGAATTTCTTCCAAAGCTTGGCGAAAGTTGCCTTCCCGCACATCATGTGTAACAACCACAATCTCTGCAAGTTCCCCCTGAAAGCCAGTTTGGACAATTGACTCTAAGCTAACCCCATAATTTCCAAAGCAAGTCCCCAATTTACCGATAACTCCAGGTTGGTCATTCGTGAGGAAACGGGCGTAAAACCGAGTTATTAATTCTGCCATCGGCGCAATTTGGCAGTATTCCTGATGACCACAAGCTAATAATGGATTTGCAACTGCTGTATTGGTTTTGAGGACAGCAACTAAATTTAAAATATCTGATGTGACAGCACTGGCGGTTGCACCAGCACCAGCACCGGGGCCAAAAAACATTACTTGCCCGATGGGTTCTCCTTCGACAAGAATGGCATTGTAAACGCCGTTGATGCTAGCCAAAGGGTGGGCTTGAGGCACTAAGGTAGGATGAACTCTAACGGAGAGGGGAGATGAGGGAGTATCACGTTTAGCGATCGCTAACAATTTAATCACAAATCCCAATTTCTCGGCGTAGGCAATATCTGTCTTGCTCACTTGCCGAATGCCCTCAGTATATACATCTTGTAAGTTGATGCGTCCACCAAAGCCTAATGATGCCAGGATGGCAATTTTATCGGCTGCGTCTAAGCCATCGACATCGGCTGTAGGGTCAGCCTCAGCATAACCCAAACGCTGGGCATCAGCTAAGACATCGCTGAAGTTGCTGCCTTCTGTTTGCATCCGCGTCAGGATGTAGTTAGTTGTACCGTTAACGATACCCGTTACCGTGTGAATGCGGTTAACACTTAAAGACTGCTTTAGGGGTTGAATCACTGGAATCCCACCACCCACAGCGGCTTCCAACATGACATATACGCCAGCTTGATTGGCAGTTGTAAAAATTTCTGCTCCAAAGCGGGCGATCGCTGCTTTATTAGCAGTGACTACATGCTTACCATTACTTAAGGCTTTGAGGATGAGCGATCGCGCCGGCTCCAGCCCACCCATCACCTCGACAACTATATCTACCGCCGGATCGTTGACAATTGATTCTAAATCTGTCGTTAATACTTCCGCAGGCAATTCTACTGCACGGGGTTTATCGAGCGATCGCACTCCCACCCGATAGATTTCTATTTCTTGCAACAAAGGATGACGCCCAATCCTATCTTGCAACAGCTGCACTGTCCCCGTTCCCACGGTGCCTAATCCGAGTATTCCTAGTTTCACACCCACAATTTTTGCACCCAATTTCACCAATAACAATTGTAGGTAGAGCGTTTGCCCTACCTACTGATTATCCTTCTTCCTTTGTCATTTGTCTTACCCTTCGGGAAGCCGCCCTCCGGGCGTCTACGTCCTTCGCCCCTTGTCTAAAACTAATGACCAATGACTAATGACCAATGACTAACTTAGTAAGTTTCTACGTGCCAGCGACCGGCTTTCTTGAGTTGCTTCTGGTAATCACTCCAGGTTACGCCTTCCTTAGCAGCAGCAGCAGTTAAGGCTGCATCAATACCTTCTTCCATACCGCGCAAACCGCAGATGTAGGTGTGGGTTTTTTCATTTTTAATCAACTGCCACAATTCATCAGCATGTTCCGCTACGCGGTCTTGGATATACATTCTACCGCCTTGGGGATTTTTCTGTTCGCGGCTGATAGCAGCAGTGAGGCGGAAGTTATCAGGATATTTTTGTTGAATTTCTTCCAGTTCTTCCTTATATAAAAGGTTTGGAGTTGTAGGTACGCCAAATATTAGCCAAGAGAATCCTTTAAATTGGTATTCTGGGTTAGCCGCTCTTTCCGCATCTTTAAACTGACGCCACAAGTAAGCCCGCATCGGCGCAATACCTGTTCCAGTAGCCATCATGATGACATTAGCATCAGGGTCATTGGGTAACAACATTTCCTTACCCACAGGCCCTGTAATTTTTACCTCTTCCCCTGGCTTGAGGAAACACAGGTGCGTAGAGCAAACACCGTAGACTGTTTCGCCAGTTTCTGGGTGCTTGTACTCCAACTGGCGGACACAGAGTGATACTGTTTTATCATCCACATCATCGCCATGACGAGTTGAGGCGATGGAATATAGTCTGAGTTTTTCCGGCTTGCCGTTCTTGTCCAATCCTGGCGGAATAATCCCAATACTTTGACCTTCTATATACTTCAAATTACTGCCAGATAAGTCAAATTTAAGGTGTTGAACAATACCAATACCACCTTCTTTGACTAGTGGTTCATTAGATATTACCTTGCCAATAAACGGAGCATTGGGACGGTAAGTATTAACAGGAACGTCACCGTGGTCTTTTTTGGCTTTCGCTTGAGTCATGGTGTTGCCTTTCTTGTCCTTGTTCTTGAGCTGTTCTTCAGCTGATGATTTAGCGAAGCCTTTAGCTTCACTATCAGCATTTACAGGTGTGGCTTTACCATTCCCTTTACTGTTAGCAGTTTCCCCAGATATCGCTAACTCGCTGACAACGCTTGTAGCATTCTCAAGTGAGGCTTTACCATTAACTGTCTCTAGAGCAGTTACGGGTTGGATGCTAACAATTGTGCCGCCTAGACGAGTGATACGTCGCATTTCTTGATTCATGCGGTTATAAGGCACTCTGATGAACACACTGCCACTTTTCCGAATTGGGTAGTTAGTTTGATCAGTTTCTTCACTCTGACGCAAACCCACTACTTCATAAAGGAAGACGCGGCTACCTAATTCTGTGTTGGCAGCACCCTCAACAGCACCTTGATTGTACATTCGTTCTACCACTCCGATAATTTACTTAACCGTTTTTCAAAAAAAAACTATTCCCATCCCATGCCAGCTTTAGTTTACCGGATTTTCGTTTCACAAAACTGGCTCTGAAGGAAAAACGGCATCATTAAATTAATGCCTTGCTAAGTACACTCACCAAAGACATGCAGGCATAGCAAAAAACACACCTGTTCACCTTCTAAGGTAAAGGATAAGTCTTGTGGAGAATGTTAATAATGAGTCAATTTAATCTTTTTTTCGTTAACTACCACCCCCATTAGGGAGATAGCTTTTTACCTTACTACCAACGAGCAACCCACAATAGCAGATATTTTCGGAGGACTGCTTTGATTGGTGGAAGCTACCGCTCAGTTTCCCTCCAAAAGTTGCTGTTGTGCTTGCATACTCCAAGGGTTTAAATGGGAGAATGCCAATCCCGGAAGGTTTTCTTCTGATTGGTTTTACTTCTCCAAATCTACTACTCTCCTGGCATGTTGTTAGCTATATTCATGACCTATCTATAGGATAATTACATGACTAAGACAACTCCAGCTAGAAACATAATGACAGAGATAACCGTGATTTAAGCAACTGTAATCAGTTTTACTTGATGTGAAAAATCTGTCAACCATTATCAGTAGTTTGCCATAACGCCAACACTTCTATATCAGCTTATCCATAAATTTACAGCCAATAATTTGACTAATGCAAGTTGTTTGCTCATTCGTTGGATAGATTTTTGCTTTGAATATCTTAAGTATTGTCGAGCAGGAATTACAATTTAGGAACATTATAAAATTCACGGCAATAATAAATTATACCTTATAGTCTTGATTATATAGAGTCACAAGTAGCGGACTGATAGAGGCGCAAGGCTGATGGACCCAGCTGATCCCCATTTTTAAATTAACAACTAAATCAACAAAAAAATGATTGATGAACCACGCTAATTCTTCTTGACAGCAATCTTGTATGGGATACCCCCTTCTGTTAAAATCAAATATACCACTAGGATTAAATACTTACCGGCACCAACATTCAGGCTAGTCCGACGAGTAGCAACTTATAAGAGAAGGCAGGAGGTAGAGGGCAGGAGGCAGAAGGAAAGAAGTATGAATGAAAACTTTAGTTCTGGGTCAAAAGCCCAGTTTAAAAAGAAGAATTGTATCGAGCGAAAAGTGCCGCGAGATATAAGGCTTCTACAGCCTAAGTCTCACGCTTTTAAACGTGTGTTACTCCTGCCTCCTGCCTCCTGCCTCCTGCCTCCTGAATACTTTGTTGCCTACCCGCTTGGTGTCTTATAGCTGTGCTAGGTAGCAAGAACGCAGGATAAACCAAACGGGTAAACTCCTGGCTTCAGAATCTGCTGTGTGAAAAATTATTGACACAACTTTAGTATTTTAGAGGAGATTTATGACAAGTAAGCCGGAACGCGTGGTACTGATTGGAGTAGCCGGAGACTCTGGGTGCGGTAAATCTACGTTTTTGCGTCGTTTGATAGATTTGTTTGGTGAAGATTTAATGACAGTCATCTGCTTAGATGATTATCACTCCCTGGATCGCAAACAGCGCAAAGAAACGGGGATAACGGCACTAGACCCCAGGGCGAACAATTTTGACCTGATGTATGAGCAAATTAAAGCGCTCAAAAGTGGTCAAGCGATTGATAAGCCGATTTACAACCACGAAACCGGCTTGATTGATCCGCCAGAGCGGGTGGAGCCGAATCACATTATAGTTGTTGAAGGGCTGCATCCTTTATATGATGAGCGGGTGCGATCGCTAATCGACTTCAGTGTTTATTTTGACATTAGCGATGAGGTCAAAATTGCCTGGAAAATCCAGCGAGATATGGCTGAACGCGGTCATCGCTACGAAGATGTGTTAGCGCAAATCAATTCCCGCAAACCTGACTTTGAAAAGTTTATCGAACCACAAAGAGAATTTGCCGATGTAGTTCTCCAAGTATTACCCACGAACTTGATCAAAAACGATACGGAGCGCAGAGTCTTGCGGGTACGTATGCTCCAGCGTGAAGGTAAGGAAGGCTTCGATCCAACCTACCTATTTGATGAAGGGTCAACAATTAATTGGACTCCTTGTGGACGCAAGCTGACCTGTTCTTACCCTGGTATGCAACTGTACTACGGTTCAGATGTTTACTACGGCCGCTATGTCTCAGTACTAGAGGTCGATGGTCAATTTGACAACTTGGAAGAAGTAATTTATATCGAAACCCATCTCAGCAATACATCCACCAAATATCAGGGTGAATTGACTCACTTGTTACTCCAGCACCGCGAGTATCCAGGTTCCAATAATGGTACTGGTTTCTTCCAAGTGCTTACAGGTTTGAAAATGCGTGCTGCTTATGAGCGGTTGACAGCTACAGAAGCAAAGTTAGCAGTTCAAGTTTAAAGCAGCAGTGTTTGTGTCAAAGCTTGTGGGGGCGCTTTCGGGTGTCCCCCTTTTTTTTGTGTTATTAAATACATTTTAGCCACCAAATAATTAGCATACATTTATCTTCCCTACAGATACTTACCTTATATTTAGTGGTTTTTATCAATATCAACAAGATACTAACTACTGAAGTATAAATATTGTTATGATTTCATAAATTAGGTGGTTGAGCTAAATACCCACATTTGGTTCAGCGAAAATAACTTAAGAAAGGAGGAATTTCCTTTGTCTCGTCGATATTTATTTACCTCCGAATCAGTCACCGAAGGTCATCCAGATAAAATCTGCGATCAGATTTCTGATACCATTCTGGATGCCCTACTGACACAAGACCCTAGCAGTCGTGTCGCCGCTGAAGTAGTAGTTAATACTGGTTTGGTGCTAATCACTGGTGAAATAACCACCAAAGCTAATGTGAATTTCGTCAATCTTGCTCGCAAAAAAATTGCCGAAATTGGCTATACCAATGCCGATAATGGCTTTTCGGCTAACAGCACCAGTGTCCTGCTAGCTTTAGACGAACAATCACCCGATATCGCCCAAGGCGTTAACACGGCTCAAGAAACCCGCCAGCAAGATAGTGATGAGCTATTCGACAAAATTGGTGCTGGCGATCAAGGTATAATGTTCGGTTTTGCCAGCAACGAAACACCAGAGCTGATGCCCTTACCCATCAGCCTTGCCCACCGCATTGCTCGCCGATTGGCAGCAGTTCGCAAAACAGGTGAATTGTCATACCTGCGTCCTGACGGTAAAACCCAAGTAACTGTGGTCTACGAAGATGGACGCCCAGTAGGTATTGATACTATTCTAATTTCCACCCAGCATACAGCCAGTATTGGGGAAATCACGGATGAGGCGGCTGTACAAGCCAAGATTAAACAAGACCTCTGGTCAGCAGTGGTCGAACCTGTTTTTGGCGACATTGACGTTAAGCCTAATCAGGAAACACGTTTTTTAGTCAACCCCACTGGCAAATTTGTCGTTGGTGGCCCTCAAGGAGACTCTGGTCTTACAGGACGGAAAATAATTGTTGACACCTACGGTGGTTATTCACGGCATGGTGGCGGCGCTTTTTCTGGCAAAGACCCCACAAAGGTAGACCGTTCTGCTGCCTATGCAGCTCGCTATGTGGCGAAAAATATTGTTGCCGCTGGGTTGGCAGAAAAAGTTGAAATCCAGCTATCTTATGCGATTGGCGTAGCACGACCAACAAGTATTCTAGTGGATACCTTTGGCACTGGCAAAGTGGATGAAGAAACCTTACTGGAATTAATCAATCAGCACTTTGAACTACGACCAGCAGGGATTATTCATACCTTCAACTTACGCAACTTACCAAGTGAACGAGGCGGACGTTTTTATCAGGACGTCGCGGCTTACGGTCATTTTGGGCGGGCTGATTTAGACTTGCCTTGGGAACAGACCGATAAAGCCGAATTGTTGAAGCAAGCAGCAAACGAGTCACTTTCAGCAGCAGTTGCTCAGGCGCTGACTTAGCCTTATACGCTACTGCAAAAACTTAGTTTATCTACGTGAGGGTATTGGTAACTGAGAAGTTATCTATGCCCTCATTTTTTGCTAGCCAACTGAATATCAAAAAGTAAAACTATAAATAAAAATTTCAATTTATTATAAAAGATTTTGAATTTTACAATTGAGTCGAAATTCAGACAAAAAAGTGTCATAAAACCCGAATAATCCTGGTAAGATAATGAGCATTTAAGTTGCATAAAGCCAGGGCTGAAGACCTTACCACGAGCAAATCAGTCTGGAAAAATGAATGACGATTAGCTTATATATACCTTTAACCAAGAAAGCACCTAAGCATCATTTATTGATGAAAAAGAATAATTCATCTGCGTTGGAGCCTACAAATAGAAGCTTGCAAGTGCGGCGTTTCAGATTATCTTTTCTCTACGCCGTGCCAATTGGGGTATTAGGAGGGTTGATTGGCTTAGGAGGTGCAGAGTTTCGACTGCCAGTTCTTGCTGGTACATTAGGCTATTCAATACGACAGGCTGTACCTTTGAACCTGGCTGTTAGCTTGATTACGATTGCTGCTTCCCTGGCAATCCGGGGCAGTACGCTTTCTTTGGGCCAAATGATTCCATTACTTCCTGCGATCTTCTCGTTGATTGCTGGAGCAGTTATTACTGCTTTTTTCGGGGCGGCGATCGCGGGAAGGCTCTCAAACGAACAGCTTGAGCGTATCATCTTAGTGCTATTAGTAGTGATTGGCATTGCCCTGATAGTCGAGGGTTTTCTACCTCAACAAATACCAGCCTTTTTACCGCCTGGTTTAAGTTGGCGTATTCCAGCAGGTATTTTATTTGGTCTAGCAATTGGACTGGTAAGCAGTTTACTTGGGGTTGCAGGGGGTGAAGCGATCATCCCAACACTTGTTTTCGCTTTTGGTGCAGATATTAAAACAGCAGGTACAGCCAGTCTTCTAGTTAGCTTACCAACTGTACTCGTAGGGGTTATGAAATATGCTAGTCGAGGTGCATTTGTAGATCGTACAGCCTTGGGCAATACCATAGCACCTATGGGAGTTGGTTCGGTGATTGGAGCCATCATCGGAGGAATGCTTGTCGGTATTGTTCCAGCAGCGGTACTGAAAGTTACGCTAGGGGTAATCCTGAATATCTCCGCGTTTCGGGTCTTTCACAAAGCCAATTTTTCTAATGAAAAGCCTGAAAGCTAGCTTGAACAGAGCTTTTCCAAAAATATTGTATTTTTCTACCTGGATATCGGCTTAATCCCAAATCCCAATAAGAAACCCCCTCGGTCTTCGTCATAGTAAAGTAATTACAAGACAGAGGGGTTTCATTGATCTTAATATTTTTGTAGAGGCAGATTTTAGATATGATGCTGGCAAAAAACCAGTTCCTCTGATTTAAAACCCGCAAAAACCTATGTTGTGTTTATTTTAACCTGCCAACTTAGTTCAGCCTAGTCCCAATCGGGAATTTCGGCATCTTCTCCACCAACCCCGATTCCAGTGTTAAATATTTCGGCATCAGTAAGATTGAGATCGTTCATTGATGCTTTGTACACATTAGAATCGTGAATCGTAGCGCGAGTAAAATTTACGCCGTTGAGATTGGTTTGCTTCAAATTCACATTGGTTACATAAGCGGATGTTAGGTTAGCACCTGCCAAGTTTGCACCAGTTAAGTCAGCACCTTCGAGGTTAGCCCCTACAAGGTTGGCTCCTTGGAGCTTCGAGCCTCTCAAGTCAGCACCAATTAAATGAGCGCCACTGAGGTTAGCTCCCGATAGATTGCACTGGATACATTCCCCAGTTGAAAGCAGCTTTTGTAAGTCCTGCGGATTCTCGGCTTTAACCGAGCTAGTGAAAAATAGGGGAGTTGCTAAGGCCATGGCCGCTAATAGCTGGAGTTTCATAATTTTCCCCCTTAAATAATCAAGTTGCGTCCGTTCTGTCCCTCACAATTCTATTATCTCACTAATTTTCGTGAGGTCAATCTATCTGCTGACAAGTTAGTTGTGATATGCAACAGGAATATAAGTAATGTTACAAATGCCATTAATTCTGATTTTTCGGGCATTTTTTGACGATAATTCGTCAAAAAATGCCAGTATTAAATCACCATTAAATCTTTTTAAACGCTTATGCTACTGGCCATAAGGCTGATTTAATAAGTATTTATACTTGAAAAATTCTATAGTTTAGCTTAAGTCTTCAGAAATAAATTCTCGCATATACTGATTAACCAATTCAGGCTGTTCTTGCTGTACCCAATGGCCACAATTGGGAATGTACTTGATTTGAAAGTCCCTGACATAGGCTGCGGTGTCGTAGGTTAGTTCCTTGCCAAGCGCGGTGTCATTTTCTCCCCAAATCATCAGTGTTGGCACTTCCAGAACGCCCCAAGTTGGATTTAGCATTCTCTGTTGAAAAATATTGCGGTAGTAGTTCAACATTGCTGTGAGGGCACCGCGTTTTGCAGCGGCGTTTTTATAAGCGTCAATATCTGCTTGGGTGAAAGCACTCTTATTAACTGCTGTACCTTTAAAAGCTGTTTCAATTGCTTGGTAGTCGGAAGATTGTAAGAGTAATTCCGGTAACCACGGTAGTTGAAAAAGGAATATGTAGTTGCTACGTAACAACTGTTGGGGTGTGCGTAAGCCTTGGGCAAATTTGGCAGGATGAGGCAAGTTAAGGATAATTAATTTCTCTAACATTTCAGGGTGAGTGTATGCAAAATTCCAAGCGATCGCACCACCCCAATCATGTCCAACTAATACACACTTTTGGTATCCTAATCCTTTAATTACTCCCTCAACATCTTTGATAAACTCCTTCATCACATAAGCTGATTGCTCATTTGGTTTATCACTATCGTTGTAACCACGCAAGTCAAGAGCGACAACTTTAAAATTTTGGGCAAATTCTGGTATTTGATGCCGCCAAGAGTACCAAAACTCAGGAAACCCATGCAACATCAACATTAATGGCCCTTCACCTTGGGTAACGTAGTGTAGTTTTACCCCATTGGTAGTTATATATTCGTGTTTCCAAGAACTTTCTAGTATAGACATAATTAATCTAAATTCAGCATTAAAAAATACTAAATATTCATACTGTACTTCATATATGTAATATTATTTTGAGCAGTCTAACATCTATTGAAAGACAGTATTGCGATAGTGATTTTTTGCAAAAATATTAGACAATTTGCCTTGGGGTAGATGTGAATCATGGGTAAATTTTGGTAAAAGATAGATATAATAATTCTCCCAACTACCATGACACAACAGTTGACAAACCATGCTTCATTGTGGGTTGAGCGACTGGGACGATTTGGCTATGTTTCCAAGGGAGTAGTTTACGGTATAGTTGGACTACTGGCAGCACAGGCGGCTTTTGGCACGGGTGGTAAAACAACTGATACCCAAGGCGCTCTCCAAACAATCGTCAACCAGCCATTTGGTAAATTTTTGCTGGCTTTAGTTGCAATCGGCTTGATAGGATACGTAATCTGGCGTTTTGTACAGGCAATTAAAGACCCAGAAAATAAAGGTAACGATGCTAAAGGTTTGGCAGTGCGAATTGGTTACGCGGTTAATGGCTTGATTTATGCAAGTTTAGCCTTAAGTGCTGTGCAAATCGTTATGGGTACAGGCAGCGGTAAAAATAGTAGTGATTCTACTGAAGATTGGACAGCACGTTTACTTTCTCAACCCTTTGGTCAATGGCTAGTTGGAACTGTGGGGGTATTGATAATTGCTCTAGGTTTTTATCAGTTTTATCAAGCTTTTAGTGCCAAATTTCGTAAAGAACTCAATTTAACTGAGTTAAGCAACAAAGAAGCCCAATGGGTAATCAGGATTTCCAGATTTGGTTTAGCGGCACGGGGTATAGTATTTTGTATTATCGGCTGGTTTTTAATCGAAGCTGCAAGGCAATCAAACGCCGCTACTGCACAAGGTTTGGATGAAGTATTACAGACGCTAGCGCAACAGCCTTATGGAGCATGGCTTTTGGGTATTGTGGCGTTAGGTTTGGTTGCCTATGGGATTTACACAATAATACAGGCGCGGTATCGTCGGCTAGTCAATGTTTAGATGGTGCAGTGCTGAAAATTTAAATTTATAGAAATGCCAATAATAGAAACCCGTGGTATCTGGCTGACTACTACTGATAGTAAGGTTCTCAGGTCAAAGCAACGCATTGCTGAGGCGATGGATTTGCTTGCCGAGACGGGATTTAATGTGGTGTTTCCCGTTGTTTGGAACAAGGCAGTAACTTTGTATCCCAGTCAAACAATGCAGCAGACTTTTGGAGTCGAAATTGACCCTATGTCTGTAGGCCGCGACCCTTTAAAAGAGGTGGTAGTTGAGGCGCGGCGAGTTGGGTTGAAAGTCATTCCTTGGTTTGAATACGGTTTTGCCAGTTCCTACAATTTGAATGGTGGTGTACTTTTACAAAAAAAACCAGAATGGGCTGCGCGTGACTGTAATGGTAACTTATTGAAGAAAAACGGCTTTGAGTGGTTAAATGCCCTCGACTTACAGGTGCAAGAATTCTTCTTAAACTTGGTGCTGGAAGTTGCGAATAATTACGATGTGGATGGCGTTCAAGGAGACGATCGCTTCCCAGCATTACCCTGTGAAGGTGGCTATGATGAGGGAACTATCACCCGCTATCGCCAGGAATTTGATCGCAATCCGCCACAGAACCCTAAGGATAAGCAATGGTTACAGTGGCGTGCAGATATTCTCACTGAGTTTTTAGCGCGTCTCTACCGGGAGGTGAAAGCGGTGAATTCTAATTTATTAGTTGCGATCGCACCCAATATCCATGATTGGGCATTCCAAGAATATCTGCAAGACTCACCCACATGGCTAAAGCGGGGAATAGTTGATATGATTCAGCCACAGATTTATCGCCGTGACTTTGGGAGTTATCAGGCGATCGCTGATAAACTGGTAAACCAGCAGTTCACTGATGTGACTTTACCGAAATTAGCACCGGGAATACTGATGAGACTTGGTTCTTACTGCATTAGTCCAGAATATCTGGTGCAGGCAATTGAATACAATCGCCAACTTGGCATTCAAGGAGAAGTATTCTTTTTTTACGAAGGTTTACGCGAGAATAACAATACCCTAGCTAAAGTTTTGCGAAATGGGCCTTATGCTAAGTCTGCATCATTTCCCACTCTGTCAGATTTGAGTGCGGGTGGTGTGATTAACAAGAGTACATCTTAGGAGCATCCCATTTTTGAAAAAATATCAAATAGCGAGTTGACCATTGAGATCGGCACAACGTAATTGTAGTATGGAGGGAACATTGGCCCAAACTCGTCTTCCGTAGTCCTTATACTACACTTTCCTTTGGTATTTTTGCATAAGTGGGATGCTCCCAATTAGTTTAATTTCCTTTAAAGTCGGTCAAGATTTAGGCTATGCTTTGGCTGATGCAGAATCAACATTATTAGCAGAAACCATTGGCGGAAGAGTTGAGTATGTTTTACGTAATGTTGAAATGACAATTGATGAACACAGTTTTATTGCTACTGTGGCATGGTTACAAACTAATACAGGTGGAGAGCAATTACTTCTAGGAAGAGAAGTTGTATTTGATAAGTTTAATATTGAGTTTAGGCAAGCTGATGAACAAATTATTTTTACATAGCGTGGAGACAACTAATCAATTAACCACAGATACTCCTGACAACTTGCAGAAATTCCCTTAGCACAGGTGTCATATTCTCCTCCTGCCACACTATAGCCGTTTCTACTAATGGTGTTTTCTCCTCTACAGCGCGATACACCACACCAACCCTCTGAAGATTTTGCAATGAAGACGGTGCGATCGCAATCCCCATCCCCGCTGAAACCAACCCAATAATCGTCTGCATCTGAATCGCTTCTTGAGTCACTTTTGGGCTGAAATTTCCTTGCTGGCAAAGACTTATGATTTGGTCGTAAAGTCCGGGGCCCAAATGGCGAGGAAACATGATAAAGTTTTCGTTTACTAGCGATCGCACTGAAATTTTTTCTTGTTCAGCTAAGGAATGAGTTTCCAACATAGCCACAATTAAAGCTTCTTGCTGAATGCACTCTTGGTTGAGTGTGTTGTCTTCTAAAGGTGGATGGGCAAAACCTACATGGATGCGGCTATCCTGTAGCGCCTGCTCTTGCTGAGTTGTGGTTAATTCCTGCAAAATCAACTCTACTTCTGGAAACTGTTCTCGAAATCGTCGCAAAATTACAGGAAGCAAATCGTAAGTTACTAAACTGGTAAACCCGATTCGTAGTTGTCCCTTCTCACCTCTTCCCGTTTTTTGAGTTAGTTCAATTGCTTTTTCCAGTTGAGCCAAAAGTTGATAAGCTTCTTGCAAAAACACTTGTCCAGCTTCTGTTAGCTGCACCTGTCGCTTGGTTTTACGGTGAAACAGTTCTACTCCCAATTGCGCCTCTAGTTGCTGAATTTGCTGGCTTAAGGGCGGTTGAGCAATGTGCAATCGCTCGGCGGCTCTACTGAAGTGCAGTTCTTCAGCGACAGCAATAAAGTAGCGCAGATGTCGCAATTCCATTTTTTTGATATTTTATAAGTTTCAATTTTATCTAAATATATATTGGACATCTGAAAAGTACCTGCTTATGATACTCATACAAATATTGCAGGGAATCAGAGCAATGCAGGAAAAGTATACTCCAGGCTATTCGAGTAATGCGACGAATTTCATGGCAAAACGCAGCTTAGATACTCATGGCGCGTTTTTCAAGCCTTATTTACGTCCAGGGATGAAATTGTTAGATTGTGGTTGCGGGCCTGGGACGATCGCTCTGGGTTTAGCAAAAGCAATTTTCCCTGGTATGCTTACGGGTATTGATCGCGAAGTTTCTCAAACCCAAATAGCTGCTGAAAGTGCTTTTAGCCAAGGTGTCAGTAACGCTAATTTTCTGGAGGCGAATATTTATGCTTTACCCTTCCCAGATAACTCGTTTGATGCAATCTTTTCCCATGCACTATTTGAGCATCTTCAAGAACCGGTGCAGGCGTTAGGGGAAATGTGGCGAGTTTTGAAACCGGGGGGAATTGTTGGGCTTCGTAGTCCTGACTGGGGCGGGTTTTTGTTTGCGCTATCTACACCAGAACTGGAAAAAGCATTTTCTTATTACAAGTGGCTCCAGCAGCAGAATTTAGGGAATCCTGATGTAGGTAGAGAGTTACGCGCCCTGCTGCGCCAAAGTGGGTTTACTAATATCAAAGCTTCGGCTTCTTATCAATGTTATGAGCCGCTGAGTGAAGCTACAGAATATTTGGCGCTGCGAATTGAGGCTTCTGCAAAGGTGGATGGAGCTATAGAGAAAGGTTGGACTGATGAGCAATCGCTTACAGCAATGAGTCGTGCTTTACGAGAATGCAGTCAGCATCCAGATGGTTTTTTTGCTGCTGCTTGGTGTGAAATTGTGGGATGGAAAGGTTAGATTAATCAAAGATTTTCTAAAGAATTTGTGATAAAAACTTGCGCGTTCTTTCTTCTTTGGGGTTGCTGAAAAATGCGTCAGGGGTGGCTGACTCGACGAGGGAACCGCTATCCATTAAAATAACTCGGTCGGCGACTTCACGCGCAAATCCAACTTCGTGAGTGACGACTACCATTGTCATTCCATCACGGGCGAGATTTCGCATCACATCTAAAACTTCCCTTACCATTTCTGGATCTAACGCCGAGGTGGGTTCATCAAATAGCATGATTTTGGGTTGCATGGCTAAAGCACGAGCGATCGCTACCCGTTGTTGTTGTCCACCAGACAGTTGTTCTGGATATTTCTGCGCTTGTTCTAAAATTCCTACTCTTTCTAGCAGTTGCATTGCCAATTCTTCGGCCTTTGCCTTTGGCGATCGCCGTACCCAAATTGGTGCCAAAGTTATATTTTGCAACACTGTGAGATGAGGAAATAAATTAAATTGCTGAAATACCATTCCCACTTCTCGGCGAATCGTTTCAATATTTCGCAAGTCATGGCTGAGGGTAATGCCGTCGATTTCAATTCTCCCCTTTTGGTATTCTTCCAGAGCATTAAATGTGCGGATAAAAGTAGATTTTCCTGAACCAGATGGCCCCATAAACACTACTACTTCTCCACGATTTACTGTCAAGCTCACACCCTGAAGAACGTGGAATTTTCCATACCATTTATGAACATCTTCAGCAACAATTATCTGTTGTATATCTGACATATTATTTAAATACCAATTTCTAACTCTTGTACAGACGCGATTAATCGCGTCTCTCCTAAATATAGATGCGATTAATCGCGTCTCTCCAAACTCCTAACTAATTATTCAACTGTCTCTCTAACCGCCGAGAAGCCAATGACATTGAGTAACAAAATAGCCCGTAAATCAATCCAATAAATAAATATACTTCTGCATAGCGACCGAGAAACTGTGGTTGTGCCAATATGGAACGGGCAATACCTGTGAGTTCCACTAATCCAACCAAAGATAAGAGCGAAGTGTCTTTAAATAAGCCGATAAACTGACCAACGATCGCAGGAATAACGTTACGTAAGGCTTGAGGTAGGACAATTAATATCACTACCAAAGGTGTATTTAGTCCTAGTGCTTTCGCTGCTTCAATTTGTCCGCGAGAAATTGATTGAAGTCCACCGCGCACGTTTTCTGCCATATAAGCAGCGCTAAATAGTACTAGTCCAGCAATTGCTCGTAGTACTCGATCTAAACGCACATCTGCTGATAGAAATAAGGGAAGCATTACCTGAGCAAGGAACAAAATTCCAATCAGTGGTACTCCTCTAACAATTTCAATGTACAGGATAGAAAACCAACGTACTACAGGCAAATTGCTTGTACGCCCTAAAGCAAGTAAAACCCCAATGGGAAAGGAAAGTACAATACTAACTGCTGCCATTAATAGGGTAAGTAGCAAACCGTTCCACAAATTTGTAGATACAGGCTGCAATCCAATGCCACCGCCAATTAGCCATAAAATTATCGGGAAAGACAATAACCATAATAGGGAAAGCCAAGGGGTTAGTACCTTAGTAAACTTTCCTCCAACCCAAAAACCTACAAATAGCAAAACTGCAATTAACAATAACCAGAGGCGAGATGTAAAGTCCAGTGGTAAAACAACTAACAAAATGCCGACAATGAAAGTAAACAAAGCAATTCCCCGCTTTGTTAACTGTTGCTTGCTAAAGAATACACCCCCAGTTATAGCGCCTAAAGTCGAAGCGATCGCCAGCACAATCCAAATTCGCCAATATAGCGTTTGGGGAAACAGACCAACTAAAAATAAACGTAAATTAACCTGAATTACCGCCCATTGTGCTTGAGTAGTTGCCCAAGTTAGAACTCCTCGTACTACCCAAAATATGAACACCAGACAGACAACAGTTAACAAGCTGTTGTACCAAGTACTAAACAGGTTTTTACGCAGCCAAGTTAATTTGTCATTTGTCATTGGTCATTTGTCATTTGTCATTGGTCATTGGTCATTTGTCATTTGTAAAGACTTATACTTCAACCTCAGAAACCCAACTTCTGAGTTCAAAGGTGCAACTTCCGAGTTCAAAGGTGCAACTTCCGAGTTCAAAGGTGCAACTTCCGAGTTCAAAGGTGCAACTTCCGAGTTCAGAGGCTCAACTTCCGAGTTCAAAGGCTCAACTTCCGAGTTCAGAGGCTCAACTTCCGAGTTCAAAGGTGCAACTTCCGAGTTCAAAGGTGCAACTTCCGAGTTCAAAGGCTCAACTTCCGAGTTCAGAGGCTCAACTTCCGAGTTCAAAGGCTCAACTTCCGAGTTCAAAGGCTCAAATCTTAACTTCAACTGCTTCCCTATCCCCCTCATCTCCCCGATCCCCCTCATCTCTCTTTAATTTGAACGGTGCGATTGAACAAATTCATAACTACAGAGATAACCAAACTCAGAGTGAGATAGGTGAGCATAATCAGTAATATCACTTCTACGGCTTTCCCCGTTTGGTTAAAAGTGGTGGAGGCGACAAAATAAATATCAGGGTAGCCGATCGCGATCGCTAAACTGGTATTTTTCGTCAAATTAAGATACTGACTCGTCAACGGTGGAATTATTACCCGCAAAGCTTGGGGAAAAATCACCAGCCGCATCACCAACCCTGGTTTTAATCCAAGCGATCGCGCTGCTTCCCACTGTCCTTTAGCTACTGATTGAATCCCACCTCGGACAATTTCAGCGATAAACGCACCCGTGTAAAAAGTTAATCCCAACAGCAAAGTCGAAAACTCTGGGGATAAGGTAAACCAAGGAAGTTCTAAGCCATTTTGACTAAGCCCAATAAAGCCCCAAAGGGATAGTTTATTTTCTGTTTTAGGAAAAGTGAGGAAAACGGCAAAGTACCAAAACAGCAATTGCAGCAGTAAGGGAGTATTGCGGAAAATCTCCACATAAACCATAGTGATATTCCGCACTAGCCAGTTATCAGAAAGTCGGGCAACCCCAGCACTTACCCCCACAATTGTCGTGAGAAAAATTCCTGCAATCGCCACCCGCAAGGAGTTAATTAATCCTATCCACAAGGCATAACTGTAAGTGTCAGTTGGTTTGTAGGTAATCAGCGTCTCGCCAATCTCAAAAGAAGCTTGTTGCTTGAGAAAATCAAAACCAAACTGAATACCCAATTGCCGCAAATTGCGGTTGAGATTGCCCCACAGCATTACTACCACAACTGCTGCTAAAAATACGGCAAGTAATTGCAAAGCAATACGCCAAAAACGGGCATCACGCCATATAGACGGTTTTAAATTAGTCATTTATTATTTCTCCCCCTGCCTCCCCTGCCTCCCCTGCTCCCCCTGCCCTCCCCTAGCGGAACGGCGGAGAATAAAGCAGTCCGCCCTTGCTCCAGAGTTGATTTTGACCACGAGCTAAATTAAGTTTTGTCTTGGGGCCGAGGTTGCGATCGTAAATCTCAGCGTAGTTGCCGACGTGCTTAATTATTCTGGCTGCAAAGTCGTTAGTTAAGCCGAGTCCTTCACCAAGGTTGCCTTCTGTACCCAAAAAGCGCTTAATATCTGGATCGGTACTAGTAGCAAACTGACCCACATTCTGGGAAGTAATGCCCAACTCTTCAGCTTTTACCAGAGAATAAACTACCCACTTAACAGCATCACCCCACTTAGCATCCCCTTTGGCAACTGCTGGTGCAAGGGGTTCTGAAGAAATCACTTCATCGAGAATCAGATTATCTTCTGGTTTGGGTAGAATTGTGCCGCGAGAAACCAATGCTGAACGGTCAGCTGTAATGCCGTCGCAACGTCCTTCGGCGTAGGTAGCAAAGGTAACGTTAACGTCTTCAAAAACAACAGGTTTGAAAGTGATGCCCCGTTTTCGCATTTGGTCTGATAAGTTCTGTTCGGTAGTAGTCCCAGTTTGAACGCAGATAGCTTTATTTTTAAGGTCTGCTAGGGACTTAATGCCGCTACTTTTGCGAACCATTATGGCTTGTCCGTCGTAAAAGACTACAGGTGCAAATTCCAGACCAACTGAGGTATCGCGACTAAGTGTCCAGGTAGTATTGCGGCTGAGAACGTCTACTTCGCCAGTTTGCAAAGCTGTAAACCGCTCTTTGGAATTGAGATTGCGAAATTCTACTGCATCTGGCTTATCAAATAAAGCTGCGGCGATCGCGCGACAAATATCCACATCAATGCCGCTGTATTTACCATCAGTTCCCACAAAGCTAAACCCTGGTACATTGCCACTAACACCGCAAGTTAGCTGACCACGGCTTTTAATACTATCCCAACGATTTCGAGTTGCTGGTGCTGCTGAAGTATTCCCTGGAGTGCCGGATGTACTTGCTGTTTGTCCTGAATCTCCACCACAAGCAGCGATCGTAAAGACTAGAGGTGCGATCGCTAGAATTAAAGCTGATTTACGCATAAACTTCATTGATATCGACAATAAAAAATGTATTGTTCACTACAATCATTCCATAAAAACAATTTGTTGCTTGTAATATAAAACTCTACCAGCCTTCGTGCTCTATTTATTCGCTTTTAAAAGCGGTAGTTTAAGTTTTTATTATTTTTTTAAAGTCCCAGATGTAAATGTAAATCTCTCAGACTGGCTTGAGCTTCAGAGTTTTGCTTAATATGCTGCCACCTACCATAATTGATATAGCAATACATTTATTAAACCTGGAAGATAATCTTAAAATTCCAGGAAATTAATTCTATATAGTTCGCTGAATAACATTTATAAAAATGCATTCAACGCTTTTTTAAGAATGAGCAAGATAACCCCAGAAAATATTATTTATAGCCCAGCATTAAAATATGTTTCTCCTATCTTAAATGCCCAATGCCCCATACAACTCTTGGAGAGGCTGCGCCAACAACAACGGTTTCATCGAGCGACTTGTACTGAGCGTAGTCGAAGTAAGTCGAGATGCTCAGTACAAGTGCTCCATGCCCCAATTACATACTTTGATGCGATCGGAAGTAGCCACACCAACCTAAAGAACTACCCCTAGCAGGTTAAACTAGGTCTGGTAAGAACTGCTCCACCGTTCCTTAAGAGGCTTTTATGGGAGCTAACCTCAAACAGATTGCCAACTATTTAGACAACCTTGGTTGGGACTATCGTTTTGATGATGAAGAAGACCGGATAATAACAGGTGTAGAAGCTGATAACCTAGAAGATTTTCTGATAGTTGTCCAGTTGGATGAAGAGGGAAAATTTTTTCGGGTATTTGCCCCCCAAGTTCTGGCAGGAATTCAAGAGCACCCTCACAAGGGAGTTATCCTACAGACGATGCTTGCCATTTCTTGGGAAACCAAAATGCTGCAATGGGAGTATGACCCATCTGATGGTGAAATTCGTGCCATTATTGAGTTTCCTCTAGAAGACTCGATTCTCACAGAAAAGCAATTTCACCGTTGTCTGAGTGGGTTAATTCAGATTGTAGATGGTATAGCGATACCTCGCCTAAAAGAAGTCATGGCAACAGGTCTTGATCCGGGGAATATAGAACTTGGGGAAAGACTGTTACTCAGTATCCAAGAAGAATCCCCAGGATTGCTAGATTTGCTGGAAAAGGCAATGGAAGCGCGAAAAAAGCGAGGAAGTTTTCCCAGCGAGTGAGACGGATCATCACTTAAATAGCTATACTCCAAAGTGATACCCTCACTATATACTGAAATTTTCTGGGGCTGGATATTATGACATCCTATGCAACCTCCTCTGCCAAAGCGGAAATGAGTGAACTACGGCGGTTGAAAGGCTTACTACCGCCAGAATTACAGAGCTGGGTCACGGTTGAAGGCACAACTGAGGTCAATCCACCCCTGGTTCGCTGCGAAGAAATTGGTAAAGACCAGGTAGAAATTCAAATTGACTTGGTGAAATGGGATGCCCTCGCAATGGATCAGCGTAATCTGCTGTTCTGGCATGAAGTTGCTCGCGTTCAAAATGACACAATTCCTAAAGATGGTTGGGAAATGGCAGCACTAGCCATCGGTTTAGGTGGTGCTGTAGGCGAATTGTGGGTACAAGATGGATTGCTGCTGGTGTTAGCTTTGTCGCTGTGTGGCGTTTCAGGCTGGCGACTGTACCAAAAGAATAATGGGGAAAAGCAACTAAAAGAATTGCTGAATGCTGATGAGAAAGCGATCGCTTTGGCAACTCGTTTTGGTTATAGCCTCCCCAATGCCTATAAGAGTCTCGGTAGTGCCTTAAAAACCCTGATTGACAATACTCCTAGTAAGCGCCAACGGTCGAGATACGAAGCAAGACTCTCTGCCCTCAAGCGCAGTGCCAATAAAGCAAAAGCTAAATCCAAAACTCCAGATGAAGGTGGGTTGTAATTAGTTAGGAGAGACGCGATTAATCGCGTCTCTACAGGAGTTAGGAGTTATGAGTGAAATTCAAACTTCAAACTCCTGACTCTACCTTCGATTGGAATGCCTACTGAGGAGCTACTACCTTGGTGATTAGCGGCAGCAATGCCCATTTCATAAAATCTTACTTTTTTCTTGACTACATCTTTATCAAACTCAAATTTTACAGAAGCTTTTACAGCTGGTTCAGCATTTTATGCGTCTGAGGGATCACACGCACGTGCTTAACAAACCCCTTCATCAAAGCCTGCCATGTCAAAACTTGATCGGGCGTAGGCGCAAGCATCAGTATTGGAGAGAATTGTTCAGATACTGCTAAAGGCGTAACAGGTTGTAAAAATACTGGGATATCTGGACTAACCTCTGCCACCAACGAAGCGGAACGTTCTAACTCGTCTGGATCTGTGTTTTGAGACACAATTATCTTGACAAAAACATTTAAATATGAGTCATGACATAACTGGAGAAATTTAGCATGTTCTTGCCAACGACTTTCGCCGCTAACACTGGGCAATTTGAAATCCATACCCACAGAATCTAAGTAGGGGAGAATCATCGCTAGTTGTTCTGGGCGATGTCCGCCAGTTTCTAAGTATATAGGTAGACCAGTTATGGCTCGCACTTGGGGGAGAAACTGCGTTAGAAATGGGGCATGAAGAAGTGGTTCACCCCCAGTTAAGCTAATGCTATCGTGTAGACAAGGTAAATTTTGCTGTTCCACCCATTCGATTAATATGGGTAATGGAACAGGGTTAGAGTAGATTTCAAAGTCGCGCAATCCAGGCGATCGCTCTATCCGACAAGTAGCAGGTGCATTCCAAGTATGGGCGCTATCACAAAAATGACAGCGCAAATCACACAGAGCAAAACGAATAAATATCTGACGTGTCCCTACATTCAGTCCTTCCCCTTGAATGGCAGAAAAGACCTCAATTAGGCGTGCGGTAGGTGTAACCGTAGTTTTAGCAATCATTTGATGAGAGCAACGCGATCGCGCTGCGTCGGCACAACAGCAAGGATGTTTTTTGGCTTCTTGTTCTATTGTGAATCGTCGCTAGCGATCTCCAATCTCAGCCCCGGTAAATAGCAATTAGTCCTGATTACTACTGATTCCGATATTAGGTTAGGTAATTTTGTAGGACAAAATAATGTTTGGCAGATTACATTATACATGGCAACGAAAGTGCAGAGCTTCATGACTAGCCAACCGACAGAGGTCGATTTTCCAGTTAATTCCTTAAACGACACGGCTATAGTGCAGGTGCCCACGCGGTTGAGCGTGTTGGAGGCTTTAGGCTTTAAGCAAACCTGCCAAGGCTTAATCCAGCCCAATTCACATCCCAAGCAAATCATCATTGACTTTCACCAAACTACTTTTATGGATAGTAGTGGTTTAGGTGCCCTGGTAAGTAACTTTAAATACGCTCAAGCAAAAGGGATTACATTAACACTGCGGAATGTAACACCTCAGGTAATGGCAGTCCTAAAACTCACGGGATTGGATCAGATTTTTCCTCTAGAACTTGTAGACGATGGGTCACTAATAGAACAACAAGACTTACTAGATTATCGGAAGACAACTTCCCGTAAAGTAGAACAGTTACCCACTACTCATCCTTCAGTGGCATCTTGGATGAAACGGTTATTAGACATTGTTGGGTCAGTGATCGGTTTATTAATTACAGGAGTTTTATTTATTCCGATTGCGATCGCTATTCAAATTAATGATCCTGGCCCCATATTCTTTAGTCAAACCCGCTGTGGTTGGATGGGTAAACGGTTTAAGATTTGGAAATTCCGCTCTATGTGTGTGGATGCGGAAGCGAAGAAATCCCAAGTTAAAAACCAAGTGCAAGGTGCCTTTTTCAAGAATGAGAATGACCCCAGAATTACCAAAGTAGGGCGCTTTTTACGGCGAACTAGCCTTGATGAATTACCTCAATTTTGGAACGTCTTCAAAGGAGAGATGAGTTTAGTAGGCACTCGACCACCTACACCCGATGAAGTAGAACGCTACGAAGTACCAGAGTGGCAACGTTTAGATGTTAAACCCGGTATGACTGGCGAATGGCAAGTAAATGGACGCTCTACAGTCCGTAGTTTTGAAGATGTAATTCGCCTGGATTTGCAGTATCAAAAAAATTGGAGTTTGGTGTACGATTTAAAGCTAATTTTCAAAACTATAGCTATTCTGTTTAATAGAAACAGTGGTGCTGTTTAGCTAATTACCCTTATTCACAATTTTTTGCTAACTCTCAACTCTCACGATAATTCTTAAATGCACCCAAGTCTAAAATAGGCTTGGGTAAATTTTAGGTTTACCTACAGCATCACGCAAGTGTCAGCCAATTTTGAATTTTATATTTTAGATTGACCACACGGATGAATCATCTTTCTTGAAACAAAGATGTTTATGTATTTTTTATCCACTATTAAAATTGGCGGATGAAACCAATTTTAATAGTGGATTGAATGATCCAAAATTTAAAATTTGGCAATCCTCTGAGTGAAATTATCCCACAGCCTTCTGGGTACTTATTAATTCAACCTGCTGTACTTCTGGCAACAAACGCTTCACACCTTGCTTAACAAATCCCTGCAAAAAACCAATCTGCTGATTTTGCTGAAATACTTTTTGCAATGTTTGCCGCAAATTCTCCAAGTTCAAACCAGTCCCAGAATCTATGGCTATTTCCTGGTGTTGGAAATACTCAATTAGACTTAACCCTGCTACCCTGGTTAGATAAGCTGCACTTACTCCCTGCACTACGCCACCAGCAACAAAGGTAACGGCATTACTTTTGAGAACAGTACTAATAGCCTTTGTAGAAAGTTCAACTAAACCTAGTTTCAGCATCAAACTTCCCATTGTTCCAGCTACAGTTTGTGCTTGTTCTAAGGAAAATTTTTGCTGATAGATATTACCCAAATCCATTACCATTTGAGCATTAATTGCCGCAGTCGCCAGGATGTCAAGGGCTGGTACTGGGTTAGCAAAGGCAGCAGCGGCAGCTATCCATTGATATTGTTCAATAATTGGGGTGGCGCGATCGCGTCTGGTTCCATTCAGCCAGTTTTTCGCCTCAGCTTTCAACAATCCGGCTTTTCTCATGGTAGTTAGCCAAACTAGCCGTTGTCCCTGCTGTACCAAAATTTCACCCAACTGCTGTGTCAACTGCTGGATATTTGGTGCTGGTTGTTCCATCCACTCTTGTACAAAACCATCAGCTTCATGCTTTCGGACTTTGATGGGAATAGGAGAGGGCGCAGTTGCAACTACATTTCCCTGCATTCGCTGTTTTAATGACAGCAAGATGCTGGCGCTTTCATCAGCCAAATACTGGTCTTGTTTGTTGAAAACCAGGATTGTGGGATGATTTGCTGCTTTTAGCTGCTGTAAGGTTTGAAATTCTGAGTCTGTCAAATCAGCGTTTGTCAGAAACAGAACAAAATCAGATTTTGCTACTTCTGCCAAAACAGCTGCATCTGAATTGTCACCCACTTCTCTAAACAAAGGTGCTGTCTCTTCTAAAGACACAAAATTTTGTGTCTCGACATTTTGCTTTAGCACTTGAATTAAAGTGCTTTTACCAACGGATTTCCCGCCAGTCACAGCCACTTTAATTTTTTGCCTGTCTAATTCCAACAACAATTGGGCAGCTTGTTCTCGTAGTGTCTGTAACGCCGGATGGTTTTCTGATTCTTGTGCCAGTTGGTTAATTACAGTTTCAGCTTTAGCGATCGCACTTTCCACAGTTGCCCGATCAACCAACATATCCTCTAGCTGCTCTAAACTGTCTTTTGGGCGATTTTGTCGGAATAACCACAAACCCCCACCAAGCGCTAAAGCACTAAACAAACCAAACTCACCCACCTGCACTATAGAATCGTGCCAACTTTGTAACATCCACAGAGAAAAGGACAGTCCCAATCCTCCCACTAAAATTGGTCGCTGCAACTTCACAACCATGATTATCCGCGCCTTTTAGATGGCTATTTCTTCCAGAATAGATCAAAATAAAACAAAACCCTGCAATCTTTACTGATTGTAGGGTTTTTGTTTTATCTTTCATTTGGTGGCGGGAAGTGGATTTGAACCACTGACCTTCGGGTTATGAGCCCGACGAGCTACCAGGCTGCTCTATCCCGCGTCGCTCTTAACTTTTATAGCATAACCTATAGTCAAGAGTTTGGCAACTACAAAAATGATAATTCTCCAATTACTTCTAAACGCTTGTATTTTCCCAAGGTGACAAACTTTTCTGAGAGGCTTTCGGCGGCGCTGGGACTAATCCAACCCATTTGTTGGAGTAAGTGAATAGCAACGGCATGTTTTGCCCGTTTTGCTCCATCCATGACTTTGATTGCCAATCCCATGCCCTCACCGAGTCTACCAATGCACTGCACTCCTTCGGCACCAGCTTTGCTGACCAGTTCTCCTGGAGTTAAGCGCATCAGTTCTGTATCAAATTCTCCATCTCCTGCTACCATAGCGGGGTGATGAGTCATAGCACGGACAATGCGCTCCATATCCAAGTTGGTACTAGAGGCTAGGAGCGCATACAAAGACGCCATGTGACCGAGTTGCATCAGATAAGTTGGTGCGCCACAGTCATCATGAGCGCTGATAAATTCCGCCGCTGGCATTCGTAGCAATTCTGCTACTTTGCCCAAAATCAACTGCTGTATTGGGTGCTTGCGATCCAAGTAGTTATTCAAGGGCCAATGGCGTTGCTGACAAACAGCTAACATCCCTGCATGTTTTCCAGAGCAATTGTATTCCAGAGGACTCCGCTTACCTTCAGGAATTGGACACTGGAGTATAGTCGGGTCAAGATCCGCCCGCCAAAGGATGTTAAATACCTGTCGAACTTGATCTATTCTTCCTTTGTGGGAACTCGTGATAATTGCTAAGTCGCGATCGCTGAGGTCATACCGTTCCAGTGTACCTGTGGTGGTGACTGCGAGTGCCTGAAATGGTTTGAGGGCTGAACGGATAAATGCAGCAGTTTCAGAATTGCCGGCAACGGTTAGAACCCGTCCTCGTTCGTCGCAGACAACAGCTTGAACTATATGCCTGGATTCAATAATACCTTCCCGCAGCAACCGGACTTCCAGTGCTGTGGCTTGAGTTCGTTTTCCCATTGTCATGGGTTTATATTTATCACCTTTTTTAATTAATTTAGTCATTGGTCATTAGTCATTAGTCCTTAGCTAATGACTAATGACCAATGACCAATGACTCTTTAAAACAAATGCCAAACTATAGTACCAATAACGTACATTCCCGCCAAGCCAGCAAAGGTAAATTGTAACCGCCGCAAAATAGGTTTGATTTCGTATGAAACAATTAAGCGATCGCGGTTGAGGACTTCCTGTGGCTTTATCCAAGTTTGACCGTCATACCAGCCAGACTCTTCATAAAATACTGTGGGACTGCAAAGGCGATCGCACACGTAGAACCAGCCTAAGTACAACCTTGTTAGTACCAGTACTACTCCGATACTCGCTCCTGCTGCACCACAGAGGATAAAATGTGTAATATACTTATGAGGGGGAAAACTTGCCGCAGCTACAGGCCCTGCTACCAGCCAAGAGAAACCCCAAATCCAAACAATTTTCGTGATATACTCGCGCCAATCTAAAGTGCTATCACGAAATAGCCAGGAAGTTTTTAACTCTTCATATTCATTGAGCGGTTGTTGGTCTGTAGGAACTGGGCAATTTGAAACCGAAGACCTAATCATGTTGGTTTACCCTCACCCTCATCAGATTCTGGAACGGAAATACGCTCTGCATGAATCCAGAACGCTTCTAAATTATAAAACTCCCGTTCTTTGGGCATCATGATGTGAACGATCACATCACCGTAGTCTTGTAGTACCCAACTCCCCTCGACTTTTCCTTCTGTCCTTATGGGACGTCGTTGCAACTCAGTTTCGACTTTTCCTTCAATTGCTTGAGCGATCGCCCTTACTTGTACCCGAGAATAGCCAGTCATCATCACAAAGTAATCAGCCAGGTAAGAGACCTCTGCTACTTTGAGCAATAAAATCTCACCCGCTTTGCGGTCTGATCCAGCTTCTGCGATCGTTGCAGCTAATTTTCCGCTCGCCTCTTCGCTATGAGCGTGGCTTTTTACCACACTCTTCGTCAGTGGGACAGATTGTAATGGGAAATTTCCTTGGAAATAATCAGTCATTAAACCTCAGGTGCTTTCTTCCTTTTGAAACAATTGTTTACATTTACTTACAAACAACAAACAATTGATCTGACAAATGTGTCAATAGGTTTTTTTGAATACTAACAAAAAAACAGGTGTCTATGGGGCTAGTTTGATAATTGGCTATTTAGATTTGGACATCTGCAACTGCTGATTGCTGATGGTTATTGTGCAGCGATAAATCAACCAATAGCTTTCCAGCAACAATTTCCAACGAAAATAATCGCAGATTCATCAAACAGCATAATATTTAATGTAAAGCTAGTAATTCGCAGGTAAGGCCACATCCAATACGGTTCGGTTAAAGGAGAAGGGGTAAAGGGGAAAGGTTTTGAATATATCCTTTCCCCTTTACCCCTTTCGCCAGACCACACTCGATTGTGAAAAATGCTTATCCGAACCGTATTGAGTCCACATCTAGGCTTTAGACTGTTTGCTAAAAACTAAGATACAACATAGCAGACTCATGACTGGTCTAATAAAAGTTTGATTTAAACACGCGTATAGTATGTATTTAAACTACTAAGTAAGCAGTGCTGTATGGGTAAAAAATTGGTGTACCCACAGATTGAATGAAGTGAAGCTGTGGGATTTTTGATTCAACAATGCAACTGAAAACCTGCTGTCTATTGCTGTATGTTTCCTAATAAATTAGCCACCCTCAAAATCTCCTGCTACCTAGATTTGAGGGCATAATTGCAATTTATATATCTGCAATTTTACTGCAAATGCAGGTATTTAATATCACTTGGCTACCAGAGATTAAACTTCTTGTTTTGTAACTCTTGTGGACTGAATTGCTCCACGATCTGCCGTCAATGAGTAACATAAGGACTCATACTGATTTAAAGCTTGCTCAAAAGCATAGTGTTCAACCGCATATTGGCGACTTTTATAACCCAAAGTTTTGACTTTTTCGGGATTTTGGTACAAATCTAAAATTGCCATCGCTAAAGCTTGGGGATCTTCTGGAGGAACGATAACTCCGCCGCCACTTTGTCTGATAGCTCTTGCTGCCGTACCATTATTGGGGACAGAGGCAACTAAGGCCCCTCCACTGGCAAGTAGCACTTGAATTTTTGACGGCATATTGAAGGATACAACATTTTTCTTTTGCACTACCAAGCCTACATCGGCAGCTGCCAACATTTGTGGTAAATCTTTGCGGGGTTGAAATGGCAGTAGCAAAACATTATCTGCACCGCAGTCTAGACATTCCTGTTGCAATCGCTGTAAACCTTTTGCCTCTCCAACGATGACAAAAACAATATCTGGGATATGGCGTAACACAGAAGCAGCTTTGACGACGCTTTCTAAACCTTGGGTTAGGGCAATGTTACCGGAATAAAGTACTACAAATTTGCCATTTAGATTATGTGCTGCGCGGAAAGGGTTATTTTCTTTAGGCAAAGGGCGGATAAAATTTACATCAACCCAGTTGGGAATTTGCACAATTTTGTCAGCTTCTACGCCTTTAGATCGCAAATTGTCCACAAACCCATCGGCGATAACGCTAATTTTACTGGCAGTGCGGTAGGCAAATTTTTCTAATAATGTAAACAACTGGATGAGTAATTTATTTTTCAGTAGACCGACATGGACGGCTGCTTCTGGTAATATATCTTGTAAATTTAAGATCACAGGACAAGCACGTAACCATCCTAAAAGAGCAACTGGTACACAGCTTGGTAAAGATGGTGATGTTGAAAGAATCACATCTGGACGCCAACCGATGAGGGCGGGTACAAAACTAGTGACAACGAAACTAGCATCTAGTAACACCCGATCCAATAGGTTGGGTTGGGGACGAATCCAAACGTAACTACGTTGAATTTGAACGCCGTTTTTGTATTCGTTGAGATACCACTTGCCCCGATATTCCTGGTAAATTTGACGCTCAGGGTAGTTGGGCATAGCAGTGACTACGCGCACTTCATGCCCACGTTTAACTAGTCCCTCTGCTAATTCAGTCATCAGTGGGGCAATACCAATTGGCTCTGGATAGTAGTTGTAGGAGTAAATTAAAATCCGCATAAAAAATTAGTCCGAAGTACCCCGGTTTTTTATTTAATGACAAATATTTGTCTGAAACATCATTTGGAGTTTGTAAACTCCTATATTTAATTGTGACTTCAGACTCTTTTTCTGTCAGGGATTTTCCTTAAAGATTGAGTAAACTTTGATATTAATTACTTAGAGTAACTGTGAATTTTTTGTACTATTTAAGCAGTCTTCAAATTGTTCATTTTTGATTGGTACGTACGTAGTAACCCTAGGTATATTAGGTTTTGCTAACCCCTGAGACCAAATTGGGATAGTTAGTATTATTTTTCTCTAGAATGAAGTAAGTAACCAATTTTACTAATATCTAATATTAATAAGATTGTTTTATAATATGAGTCATAAAATGAGCGATAGCCCTTGTATTTTCTCTTTTTTTGCTGGCTCAGGTTTCCTAGATTTAGGTTTTGAAACCAGCGGTTTTAATATTGTTTATGTTAATGAAATCTTCCCCCCGTTCATCGCCGCTTATCGCCATTCACGGGAAGTTATGAAAATGCGATCGCCTGAATATGGATATCATCACGGTGAAGCAGCAGACGTAACAAAACTTATTGCCGGAAAAGAAGCACAACGTCTTCAAGAATTAGTCAAAGACTGCCGCAAATCTCATAATATAATTGGTTTTATCGGCGGGCCTCCCTGCCCTGATTTTTCTATTGGTGGGAAAAATAGAGGACATTTAGGAGATAATGGCAAGCTTTCCGCTTCATACATTGAATTAATTTGTCGAAATATTCCCGATTTCTTTTTATTTGAGAACGTTAAGGGATTATGGAAGACGAAAAAACACCGTTTATTTTTTGAATCGCTCAAGTACCAATTACAGGAAGCAGGCTATATATTAACAGAGCGGTTAATTAATGCTATCGAATATGGTGTACCCCAGGATAGAGAAAGAATTATTCTAATTGGTTTTAAAAAGAATTTACTTCAGGAAAGGAAAATAGAATTTGATAACAAACTACTACCTGAAGAGACTTTTCCTTGGAATAATTACATTTTATATCCTCAAGAAAAAGTTTTTGCTTACCCCTGGTGTAAGTGTGAACCATTCAGAGAAAATTCTCTAAAACCTTGTCCTAATAGCATACCTGAAGAACTGACAGTTGAATACTGGTTTAGAAAAAATAGCGTTCTGAAGCATCCAAATACTGAACACTATTTTCAACCAAGGGCAGGTATCACAAAATTTGCTGCTGTTCATGAAGGAGATAATTCCAGGAAGTCTTTCAAACGTCTGCATAGATGGCGTTACTCTCCAACAGCTTGCTATGGAAATAATGAAGTACATTTACATCCTTACAAAGTTCGGCGGATTTCTGTAGCCGAGGCTTTAGCTATCCAATCTTTGCCTGCAAATTTTGTACTTCCAGAGAATATGTCACTCACAAATATGTTTAAAACTATTGGTAATGGCGTTCCATATTTGGCATCGAAGGCGTTAGCTGAAACTATTATTAACCTCTTAGGAACTGGTGTGAAAAACACTGTTGATATTGCTAAAACTACTACCACTTTACGTCAACTTAAATACTTACAGTAATTCTGGGATATCTGTAAAGCCAAAATTTAAGACAAATCAGCAGCTTGTTTTCAGGATAAACTCGTAATAAATGTGGTTTAATATATATATAAGAAATGTTTTAATTTTTTATAAAGTTTAATAATCAATAACTGGCAGAAGACACGATGGCAGCAGACTATCCAGACATTGATATTGCGCCATTTATCGATCACTCTCTGTTAACCCCAACGGCTACTCCAGAGCAGGTTGAGCAGTGGTGTGAAGAAGCATATAGATTCAACTTTGCGGCGGTTTGTCTATTCCCCACTCATGTTAAGCAAGCAGTAGAACTCCTCCACGGTAAAAACCCCAAAGTCTGTACAGTTATAGGCTTTCCTTCTGGTGCAACGACTTCAGCAGTGAAACTGTATGAAGCTCAAGAAGCTGCGGATAGTGGAGCTACTGAGTTGGATGTGGTCATGAACTTGGGCTGGTTAAAAGCTGGCAAAACTGAAGAAGTCCACCGGGAGATTGCCGAAATTTGTGAAGAGACTGGGCAAACAGTCAAGGTAATTTTGGAAACTAACCTGTTGACAGATGCGGAGAAAAAAATAGCTGCTGAAATAGCTATGGAGGCGGGAGCAGCATTCTTAAAAACTAGTACAGGTTGGAATGGTGGTGCAACAGTGGCAGATGTGAGACTTTTGAAGGAATTTGGAAAAGAAAGGGTGGGAATTAAAGCTTCAGGTGGTATCCGTACTATCAATCAAGCTCTAGACTTAATCGTAGCGGGTGCTACTAGATTAGGCACATCTCGCGGTATGGATTTGATCCGCCAGCGCGATAACCTGGGAAAGGGTGAATAGTCATTTGTTTATCGTCCTACCCTGCGGAAAGCCGCGGGCGCGTCTGTCATTTGTCTTTTGTCCTAACCTAATGACCAATGACCAATGACTAATGACCAATGACTAATGACTTAAGAACTAATGAGTAGAACCTACAAAGCAATCGGTATTAATCTTAAAACCCAGGCGCTGGGAGAATCAGATAAAATAGTAACGATTTTAACACGGGAATTCGGTCTGATTCGAGCAGTAGCTCCAGGGGCACGCAAGCACAACTCCAGCTTGGGCGGTAGGAGTGGTATGTTCGTTGTGAATGAATTATTGATTGCCAAAGGGCGATCGCTTGATAAAATCACTCAAGCACAGACGTTAAAAACTTATCCTGGTTTAGCCAAAGATTTGGGAAAACTGGCTGCCAGTCAATATTTAGCAGAAATCGTTCTGTGTGAAGCTTTGAGCGAACAACCCCAAGAAGAACTTTATGATTTGTTCAATGAACATCTCTATCGGTTAGAGGCGGTGTCTAGTGCAAATCCATCAGGTGTTTTGGCTCATCTAGCTCATGGTGTGTTTCACCTTTTAGCCTTAGCAGGACTGACGCCACAAGTGCAAATTTGTTGCCTATCTCAGCGCCCCATCAAGCCAGACTTTACAGACCCCAACTGGCAGGTAGGATTTAGTATCCCTGCGGGTGGAACGGTTTCCTTAGAAGCTAGGGAACGTTTACGCAGAGAAGGGCAGAGGGAGATGAAGAGAGACCAATCCCCCATCCCCCATTCCCCATCCCCCATGCTTAATGCCCAAACAGTTGTTGTGCATCGGCAAGAAATACCTGTGATTTCTAGTCGCTTATGTGCCATGGGACTGACTTTGCTTCAACATCTGTCACAACCAGAGATAATGCAAATTGATGGTGCTAGAGATCATGACTGGTTATCTGTTGAGCAGATTTTGCGCCAGTATGCTCAGTATCAATTAGGTCGCCCTATTCGCTCTGCTACCCTGATCGACTCTTATTTTGCTGCCAACCATGATGCAACCGTCTGATTTGGATAAAAAAATCCTGCCTTTGTCACCAAGCCTCGCCAAAAAACACAATAGGGTATCAGATCCTACAGTCAGGAATTACTTGAGTGCCGTTCCCAAGTGTACACCTAGTCAAATAAATGGCCAAGAAATGTCGCCAAAAGACGTTTCCAAAAACGATCAAAGTTGGACAGCCCAGATCCCAAAAACTGATGTTCCAAGTCAATCAGAAACAAAATCTGAGGACAAATTAACCACTGCCCAAGGAGATAGCAACGGCAATTGCAATGGGCAGAGTTTGCCAGTAGCTACTATCCCAGAAAAAGAACCACCAACATTAGATGGATCTGGTTCTGGTGGAGAAGCTGTTTCAGGAAATATCAAACAACAGGGATTTTTACCTGTATTAAAAAACCCTAATTTCCTGGCTCTTTGGGGCGGTCAAGTTTTTTCTCAACTAGCAGATAAAGTTTATTTGGTGTTGATGATTGCTTTGATTAATACTCAGTTTCAGGCTGGTAATCAGAGTATTAGTGGTTGGGTGTCAGCCTTGATGATGGCTTTTACTATTCCAGCCGTATTGTTTGGTTCTGTTGCTGGGGTATTTGTTGATCGCTGGTCGAAAAAGGCTGTGCTGGTGGCAACGAATATTTGGCGCGGCATCCTGGTTTTGTCAATTCCCTTCCTGCTGTGGTTAACTCATGACTGGAAACCTATAGGAGTGCTACCAGTGGGTTTTTTGATAATTCTGGGTGTGACTTTTTTAGTTTCCACGCTGACGCAGTTTTTTGCACCGGCAGAACAGGCGGCAATTCCCTTAATGGTAGAAGAACAGGATTTACTCTCGGCAAATTCGCTTTATACGACAACGATGATGGCATCGGTAATTGTTGGGTTTGCTGTCGGGGAACCATTGTTAGCGATCGCCGATGGACTTTGGTTGCAAATTGGTGGTAGTGGTGGTTTGGGCAAAGAATTTTTAGTAGGTGGTAGTTATGCGATCGCTGGAATAATTTTGTTTCTTCTGGCAACTAATGAAAAACACCACCACCCCGATACAGAATTCCCTCACGTATTCTCTGACTTGCGGGATGGTTTTGCCTACCTCAAAGCAAATCATCGCGTCCGCAATGCTTTGCTTCAGCTGATTATCTTGTTTTCTGTCTTTGCAGCATTAACTGTTCTAGCCGTTCGCATGGCAGAAATCATTCCCAACATGAAAGCCTCCCAGTTCGGCTTTTTACTAGCAGCTGGCGGTGTTGGCATTGCTGCTGGAGCAACAATTCTCGGTCAATTTGGTCAACGCTTCTCCTATACCCAACTAAGTCTGTGCGGTTGTATGGGTATGGCAGCATCCCTGATTGGTCTATCAATATTTACAACCCAACTGTGGCTAGTTCTATTACTGGTGGCGCTATTAGGTATCTTTGGGGCGCTAGTGGGTATTCCTATGCAAACAGCGATCCAAACAGAAACACCTCCAGAAATGCGTGGTAAAGTCTTTGGTTTACAAAACAATGTAATTAACATTGCCCTCTCCTTACCTTTGGCATTAGCAGGTGTAGCAGAAACCTTTGTGGGATTACAGGCAGTTTTTTTGGGATTAGCTGCGATCGTCTTTTCAGGAGGTATATTAACCTGGTATAACTCACATAAGTAGTTATCAGCTAACAGGAGTTATTATTCATTACCTTGAAGTAATTACTAATTTCCTTAAAGCTTTTATGTTCATGGTAAACTGTGGTCAGTGAAAATTTATCACATACTTGCGGGATATCAATCTGACATTAGTCAGAATAAGTTGTTTAAGTATCAGAAATTAACAACTTATTAATAGAATAAATAAAGCCATAAATCCACTGGTTTAATCAGCTTAAAATCGGCTTTTTAAACTATAACGTGGTGGGAATCTGTAATAAATAAAAAACCAGCAAGTATAGGTAGATAAAATAAAAATCACAAAGGACACACAAGTAATAGATCAAACCCGCTTTTCTTACAGTTAAATAAAGAATGCGTATAGCCTGGATTGGAAAAAAATCACCCTTTTGTGGCAATGTCACCTACAGTCGAGAAATTACAAATGCCTTGCTAGATAGGGGACATCAAGTTAGCTTTCTTCACTTCGCCCAGGAAGAGTCTGAACCTGACAATTGGCCAAATCTTCGAGAGGTTTCCCTCCCTTTCATTTACAAGTCTCAGGTTTATACAATTCCCACTTTTAAAGCGACCAAACTTTTAACAGATTCGCTGCGGGAAATCAAGCCAGATATAGTCCATGCTTCCTTGACCCTATCTCCTCTAGACTTTGTTCTACCGGAAATTTGTGAGGAACTGAGGTTGCCCCTAATTGCGACTTTTCACACACCGTTTGCTGGCAAAGGGGCAAAGCTGATATCGGGAACACAACTTTTGGCTTATCAGCTCTACGCACCTTTTTTAGTTAACTACGATCGCGTGATTGTATTTTCCCAAATTCAGCGAGAATTATTGGCACGGATGGGTGTGCGGGAAGAAAATATTGCCGTAATTCCCAACGGTGTTGATACCGCCAAGTATTCTCCAGGATTTTCTCAAGTCAAAGCAGAATTTAAAGCCGAACGCTTGTTTGTCTATCAGGGCCGAATAGCACCAGAGAAAAATGTCGAAGCCCTGCTACGGGCTTGGAAGCAATCGGCAATGGGGCCTGGTAGTAAGTTGCTAATTGTTGGCGACGGCCCTTTGAAGTCTTCCTTAGAGCCATTTTATGGTTCAGAATATGGCATTATCTGGTTGGGATTTGTCGCTGATGAAGACCGACGCATCGAAATTTTGCGGGGTGCAGATGTATTTGTTTTGCCTTCATTGGTAGAAGGTTTGTCCCTATCTCTGTTAGAAGGAATGGCATGTGGATTGGCTTGTTTAGCAACAGACGTGGGTGCAGATGGAGAAGTATTGGAAAAGGGCGCAGGTGTAGTTATTAGTACCAAAACAGCGCGATCGCAATTAAGAACTCTTTTGCCAGTTTTCCAAGACCATCCAGAGTTAACAACTCTATTGGGGCAAAAAGCCAGACAGCGTGTATTAGACCGCTATACCCTTAGTAAAAATATTACTCTGCTCGAAGAACTTTATAAAGAAGTTTTAGCACAGCGACCTCTACCGCTAAGTCGTAGAGCGTAGGGAAACGGAAGAAGTGCGATGCCTACGGCGGGCTGCGCCTATATATTTTTATGCCCATCACTGTTGCTTAGACGCATGAAGTTCGACTTTTTGCAGATAATCCAAAAAAAGTGATAGGATTTTTCACACACATCAAAAGTGTCGAAGTAATCATATTGATCAATTAATCTTTTTTGAATTATCCACCTAAAGACCATCCTAAACTGGTTGGCTGTTCATAAACCCGCTTTAGAGTATTTACATCTCTGGCAGAAATAGGCGACGGGTTACGAACTTGGGAAAAGTATAGGGCATCAGTTTGTAGCGGACTATGACCCCAAATTCCCAGTGCATGGCCAAATTCATGGCGGCTAGCTGCAATCAGATACTCACCTGTTTGACTGGGGCTTAATAAGATGGTGAAGCGGTGGGATAAAATTTTGTTGCTGGTATATAACTCGTAAGTAGTTTGTGCCGATCGCGCACGGGATATATTACTACCAGGGGAAATTTGTAGAGGTGGTGCTTTTCGCACAATCGTAATATCAGCGATTTGTGGCTGTTCGACTATTGTTAAAGGTAAATAAGTACTCCACTCCTGTACACCCTGCAAGACATCCTTAACCCATATTTGAGCTTGTTTTTCACTGATGGCTCTTGGTGCTTCTACGTAAACTCGAATAGGAAATTGTGACCAGACTAAATAACCAACTTGGGTTGTTGTGACTTGGGAAAAGTAGTCACCACTGTTAGTACTATCTTGCCACTCTGCAAGTGTGGGCGGTAAGGGATGCGGTTTTGGGGAAGATGAGGTGCAAAGAGAAGTTATTAAGTCTGAATATACATATTTTGGTATTATTGTAAACCCATCAGTCGACTGGAGATTAGTAAAAATGATTAACAGCCCTGTGCCAATAAATAAGGCAAGAGCTGTAATTAATCGCCGTGAAATTAAATTTATTAGGGTGTTAAATATCAGGTGTTGGGTTCTTCTCCCCATTGAGCTATCCTTATTTAGGCAGCCAACCAGCACTTAAGACTACTGTTAAACCGAGAAAAATTACTGTCAATGCCCAAGTAATTCGGTTTAAAGTGTTTTCTGCACTTTTGGTGCTGCTAAATAGCTGGGCTTGTCCGCCAATGGCCCCAACGCCATCACCTTTAGGGCTATGCAGTAAAACTAAGATAATCAAACCAGTGGCGGAAAACGCCCAAATGCCTTGCACGATATTAGTAACTGTCATGGTAGCAATCTCATTTATAAAAAGTTTCAAAAAAGAGGAGTCAGCGTTAGGAGTTAGAGACGCGATTAATCGCGTCTGTACAGGAGTTAGGAAAGTTTTAATTCATCACTCTTCACTATTAACTCCTAACTTTTTTACAGCCCTACTTGCACAGGGGTGCGAGTGCGTTGCAGCTCATATTCTGCTGTTTTCAGCAGCGATCGCCCGGTCATTTCTGGTGGCTGAGGCAGCTGTAAAATCTCTAGAATTGTAGGGGCGATGTCGGATAGCTTGCCATCGCTTCGCAGTTCGACATTTGTACCATATCCAGGGATTTTGACTTTCTCTCCTTCCACCAAGATGAAGGGGACTGGGTTAGTGGTATGAGCCGTCCAGGGATTACCCCCATCATCTAGCATATACTCAGCGTTGCCATGATCGGCAGTAATAATTGTTGTACCACCGGCTTTGATAACGCTTTCTAACAAGCGTCCCAAACAGCGATCAACTGTTTCAATTGCTGTAATGGTAGCGTCGATTTGACCAGTATGCCCTACCATGTCTGGGTTGGCATAGTTAATCACAACTAGAGAATAGGTGCCCTTTTGGATCGCAGCGATCGCAACATCTGTAACTGCTGCTGCTGACATCGCTGGGGCATGATCGTAAGTCGCTACCATTGGGCTGCTTACCAGTTCCCGATCTTCACCAGCAAAAGGTTCCTCTAGACCCCCATTAAAGAAATAGGTGACGTGGGCGTACTTTTCTGTTTCGGCGGTGCGGAACTGATTCAGACTATGATTGGCTATCACTTCTCCCAGAATGTTACTGAGATTCTGAGGCTCAAAGGCTACAGCCACAGGTAAGTCTGAATCATACTGTGTAAAGGTGACAAAAGACAGGGGTGTGATTTGCTGTCTTTCAAAACCATTAAAAGTGGGACTGACCAAAGCTTGAGTCAGTTGTCTGGAGCGATCGGGGCGGAAGTTGAAAAATATCACCCCATCCCCTGGTTCTATTGCACCTGGTGCAATTCGGATGGGGTTGACAAATTCATCTTTTACCCCTTCGGCGTAAGATGCTTGCAAGATTTCCACAGCGTTGCGATTATCACCCACACCATCTTGAGTCATCACGTCGTAGGCGCGTTTGACCCGATCCCAGCGGTGATCGCGATCCATCGCGTAGTAGCGACCGCTGAGGGTGACTATGCGCCCAATTCCTGTGCGGTCAATATAATCTTGCAGCAGTGTGATTGCTTTTACACCGTCAGTTGGGGCGGTGTCACGACCATCGGTGATAGCGTGGATACAAACTTCTGGAATTCGCTGGTCTTTGGCTAAGTCAAGTAGTCCGAATAGATGGGTGATATGAGAATGTACCCCTCCCTCAGAACAAAGGCCTACTAGATGCAGCTTGCTATTCCGAGAGCGAACTTCCTGGCAAATTTTGACGAGTGCTGGGTTTAAGGCAATAGAACCGTCTTCGACCGCATCAGAGATGCGTACCAGTTCTTGCGGTACCACTCGTCCAGCACCAATGTTCAAATGACCAACTTCCGAGTTGCCCATTTGACCCTCTGGCAACCCTACGGCTTTTCCTGATGTGTGGATGAGGGTATGCGGGTAAGCTGCCCATAAACTGTCCACGATGGGAGTTTTAGCAGCAGTAATGGCGTTTCCTCGCGTTTCCTCGCAGTAGCCCCATCCGTCTAAAATGACTAGCACCACAGGAGCAACAGGTGCTTTGGTCATAGTAAAATTGCCCTTTACTTTTTGTAATACCCGAATGATACCACTGCTAATCCACGCCGCAAGTGAATTTTTGCTTATTAACTTCTTTTATGAAGGACTTGCAGTTTTTTGAAATATTTTTTAAATTTTAGTAATTTTCCTGTGATGTTTTTAAACGCTAATTAAGGAGTTATTACTTAGTAGTAGCCCGAAAACACTACTACTAAGTCGTTTTCTAGTTTTTCATTTCCTTTTTGTAGAAGCTTTAGCAGCTTTAGCAGCTTTTTTCGCTGCTTTTTCGGCTTCTATTGCAGCTAATTTTGCTTGTTCTTTTTCTTCGGCAATTTTCTGGAGATAGTAATGATAATCTCCTAAATAGACACGGAATTCGCCATCACGAATTTCTACGATCTTGTTTGCTACTTGAGAGATAAAGTAGCGGTCATGAGAGACTACAATTGCCGTACCATCATAGTTTTGGAGCGCTTCTTCCAGCATTTCTTTAGCTGGAATATCTAGGTGGTTTGTCGGCTCGTCTAAAATTAGTAAGTTCGCAGGACGTAAGAGCATTTTTGCCAATGCCAAACGAGCTTTTTCTCCTCCACTTAATGCTCCAACTGCCTTAAATACAGTATCACCAGTGAATAAGAAGCGTCCCAAAAGTGTGCGAACTTCTTGATTATCCCAGTCGGGAACTTCATCATGGATAGTTTCCATGACAGTTTTCTTCAAATCCAAGGCTTCAGCTTGATTTTGCTCAAAGTAGCCAGGAATAACATTATGATCCCCTAATTGAACGCTACCTTCTGTGGGTGGTTCCATACCCATAATTACACGTAGAAGGGTGGATTTCCCAGCACCATTGGGACCAAGAAAAGCAATGCGATCGCCTCTTTCAATTAGAAGATTTGCTGCCAAAAACAAGATTTTATCACCATAAAGATGAGTTAAATCTTTAATGTCCACTACCTCGCGTCCACTGCGGGGTGCAGGCGGAAAACGGAAATGTAGAGTTCTTACCCCAGCAATGGGTGCTTCAATGCGCTCGATTTTGTCGAGTTGCTTTTCCCGGCTTTTTGCCTGGGTACTGCGGGTAGCACTGGCGCGGAATCTATCAACAAAGGTTTGTTGTTTCTCTAATTCTTTCTGCTGGCGTTCGTAAGCACTCAGTTGTGCTGATTGACTTTCGGCTTTTTGTTCCAAATATGCCGAGTAGTTACCAAGGTAGGTACTGGAAACACCACGTTCAGTTTCCACAATTTGGGTGCAGAGGCGGTCAAGGAACTCCCGGTCATGGGAGACTATTACCATAGGCGTAATCAGCCCTCTGAGGTAATTTTCCAACCACTCAATGGTTTCTAAATCTAGGTGGTTAGTCGGTTCATCCAGCAGCAACAAGTCAGGTTTTTGCAGGAGAATTTTACCTAAGCTCATCCGCATTTGCCAACCACCACTGAAGGCACTGACGAGGCGATCGCCATCTTCTAGCCCAAACCCCATCTCTGGTAAAATTTTCCCGATGCGTGCATCTAAGTTGTAACCATCCAAGGCTTCAAATTTGCGCTGCAAGCGATCCAACTTGTCGATCAGTCGATCCAGTTCCTCTGGAGTAGCCGTTTCCATCTCTTGTGGTATGTGCGCCAGAGATAACTGTACTTCGTTGGCTTCTTTGAAGACAGTCCAAAATTCTTCTCTAACGGTGCGGGTGGGGTCTACTTCAAACTCTTGGTTGAGGTAGGCTATATGTAAGCTATTAGGACGGATAATTTCGCCTGCGGTGGGTTCAATTTCCCCAGAGATGATTTTGAGTTGGGTAGATTTTCCAGCACCGTTGACACCGACTAAGCCAATGCGATCGCCTGGTTTAACTTCCCAGTTGATATCTTTGAGAACTTCGCCTGTGGGATAAATTTTACTTATATGTTCTAGTCGCAGCATTAAGTTTCTCTCAGGTAGGGAGTGGGTGGTTGAGGACGAAGTACTAACACCGCCTCTAATATTAACAAAAATTAACTATAAATTCGTCGTGAGAAAGTCTGGAAGCCCCAAACCAAATTTGGCTTGAGCCACGGATAAAATTTACCACATCTATCTCAAGGCTGGCTTTGTGTTACTTGTCTAACTTCTTCGGCACTCAAATCTAACGCCTCTGCTACTTGTTCTACAGTCAACCCTGCTGCCAACATTGCTGGTACTGCTTTGAGTTTCCCTTTAATCTCACCTCTAACCTCACCTTGTTCAATACCTTGTTCAACACCTTCCTGAAAAGCTTCCTGATAAAATCTGGTTTGCTTTAACTCACTTAAGCCAAACATTTCTTCCATCTCCTCCCTACTCATTGCAGGAAATTTGTAAGCCAAAATAGTCTCTATAAATTGTAATAATTGTTGCTGTTTTGATGGTGAGATTATCTCTGACTTGGTTCTGACTATCAACTCCCTTGCTTGTGCGATCGCTATATCGTTAGTTGCAATTACTAATTTAGCAGTTGCAATGCCAATTGGAAGCGATGCACCTTCACCTAATTCATCCAAATAAATGCGCCTGACGCGCCCACTTGTGAAAAACTCACGGTAATGTTTGATATCTCCTGTATCTACATTCCTGTTTGGGTATAAAACCACAGCACCCCAGTCATTTAATGGTTGATTCTGACGGAGGTATAAACATATTTCTGCAATTAGCCGTGAATAAATTTCCCCATCAGTTTGAAATTGCACTTCAACAAAGTAAATCGGGTTCTCGCTTCCTTGTGTAGGTAGAAACACACCATCGATTCTGAAGGCTGTTTGTTTGATTTCAACTGATGAAAATTGATAAAGGCTAGCCTCTTCTGGAGAATTACCAATAATTTCAAAGAAGATATCAGGAAATTCTTGAAACAGCCGATAAAAGATGATGTCTGTTTTCACGATTTTATATTATTTGAATATTTTGATTTGCTGTTCATGTGTTATTTGATTCTTCAGAACCATCTCGCACTTTCAGCAATTGCTCTTTTGCAATCCCTAATATACGTGAAAGAGGCGCTAACAAACTATCATCAAATACTTCTCCAGCATAGATATTATTCAGTTCAGTGGGAGATAATTTAAAGGTATCGCAGAATTTAGCAAACTCCTGGTTACTCAAGTCAAGCTCTTTTTGCCTATCCTGAAGTAAAACTGCGATCGCTCTAGTTCCATGCTTGGGACGCTCACTAGTTTTTACATATTTTTCCATTAAATAATTGACTTTTCTGGTATCGCCGCCAAGTTTTTTAATTAAATCAGTACAAGCCATTTTGAGTGCTTTCTTTAAAACTTCTTCTTCATTTAAATTTTTAATAATTTCACTGGCATATTCTGGTTTAAAAAATCCCACCAAATTCCCTTGATGATAAACTGGTATATAAGGATTGTTCGTTTCAAGTTGCCAATCTAAAGGCTCATTGCGTAGCGACATAGCTGCACCCCTAAATATTTTAAGATTGCACCATTTTAAAACCATTTATTCCTTAACTGCCAGTAAAATACCCTAGCACTGGCGATTAGAAACCGCAGCGATACAAACAAAACCCACCTTCGTGGGTTTCAACTTGCTGGAGTCCACGCAGACGGACTTAGTTTGTGCAGCCGTTATGTATTTCTACCAGAACCTCTAACTCAGCCAAAATTAGCGATCACCAGGTGAATCAATGCGATTTTGCTACTCACACGCCTAGTTTTGTGATTCGTATTCTTCAAAAATTATTACAGCAGCTTCCAGGTATCGATCTAATAGACGACGATCGGATATATCAGGTAATACTAATTCGACTGCCCTAGTGGTTTCGATTACTCCACCACGATCCTCTCCATCTTTAAAAGCTGCCATAGAACCCCATAGTCGAGCTATTGCAGTTTGAATTTCTTCCCTTTCAGGCAAATACCATATTTCTCGACTAATTTCATCACACTGTAAAGGAGTTAAAAAATTTGGCTCTGACAAAGCTTGCTGAATATATTTATTAAGCTGGGAGAGTTTGTCCGATTCAATCTCGGATGAATATATTTGTATGCATTCTATTGCCCATTGGATTGCCAAACTATAGTGATATTTTTGTAATTTCAGTGCAATTGGATAAGCCCAAAGTATTTCTTTTTGCGCTATAGTTTGTTTTACATTTTCTATTAATTGTTTCATAGATGTAACTATATCTAACTACCTTTGAGTAAAACTTATAACTATATAATTTTTTCACCTCGTTCTACTTAAGGTATCTCCAAATAACAAATGATTGTAAGAAAAATGGCAGGAATTATCCTTCCCAGTCTTGACGAATATCGCACAGAAAATTGTATGCGATCGCATCATCAAATAAATACGGGCAATGCTCTGGAAAAGTTCGTAATGGTAAGTTAGTTTCTCGTAGCGCTAAATCGACTCCCGCTTCAAAGCCATCTAACAAAGCTTCTTCTATTCGAGACTTTAAGCTAGGGTTCTGACGCAGATGCCTATTGATGGCGCGACGCTGTTCTCGAATTGTTAAAAACCAACTGCGAGAGCGTTGTTCGGGTTGATACTCCCACTTCAAGAGATGACCGAGTAATACACTCAGACGACTCACGAGTTCCCGATATTCCTGTCTCCCCAAAGCTTGAATTTCCTCTTGCAGGTGCTGCCAGTCTAGTTCCATAACTAGCCTCTGCTCTAACGCTTTAGCCTGCTGCTGTGTCCAGCCATAGAAGTCTTGGTCATACAAAAAAGGTTTGTCCATAGAGTTGAATCTTGACAGCAAAAGATCGCGAGCTAGTTTGATGATTTAAATTCAATCCTGAACAAATATTCAACTTGCTTTTGCTTCATCCCCAGATGCTTCAGCCACAGCAGCCAATCTATCTGCCGCAGCTTGGACAATTTGAGCCACTTGGGCCAAAGGCATGTGCTGGATTTGTCTAAGAATCAGACTCAAATCTGAAGTTTCTGGAATTGGCTTGCCATCTATGCAGCTGATTAACTCTTCCATTGTGTAGCCTGCTTTCGATGCGATTCGAGCCAAATTTTCTGTATCTGGCACCTTCACGCCTTTTTCCCACATCTGAACAGCAGTAGCAGATACCCCCAAAAGCTTACCAAATGCTCGCTGACTCATTGAACCGCGAGCTAGTTTAATGATTTCAATCAGTTTTTGTTTGCTTTCGATCTTCACTGCTTATATAGCTAGCCAACTTTATTTACAAGTCTACTTTCAATATTACAAGTTTACTTTTATATTGACAGCCTTGTGTTTTAGTACTAAACTATATCTCTGGTTTTAAATCGGCAACTATAGGCATCAAGCTAGTAGAATAACCCATCTATCTTTAACCAACCCAAAAAACTTAGTTTGCTACGGCGCTTGTGCTAGTAGCTAGACTTTGCTGCGAGAAATAATATCGAAGGTGCATCATGTTTCGCAAGCCACGCAAAATTAACCAATATCGCCGCAAAGGTAAAAACCTTATAGCCACTAATAAAATTAAACCAGAACAGTGGAACATTTCTGACGCAGAAACCAAAGAAGCTTTAAAAGTTAAAGGCTACGATGTAAAGCAAATCAAAAAAATCCACCTTCTGAAGCATCAAGTGTGTATTTCCTACTGGGATGTAAAAGGCAATATATGCAGCAGCTTTTTTAGCTACCGGATTTTTGCGCGTTGGCAAGAAGAAGCCCAAAAGCTAATTTATACCTGTCAAACCCTGAAGGAATGGGCGAAGTTAAATTACATTATGAAGTACGAATTTGCTTATTACCATTATCCCAGTGAAATAGAAGATATACTCCACACGATATTAGAAAACCACCTGTGTGTGTTAAAAGTAACAGTACAACAAGTGGTTTTACAAGATTTATAACAGGAAAATTAGTTAGCGGCAGAAGTCGCTAACTCCGCGAGACGTTCCTGCTGGTCTAGAGATATACAAGATTGGATAAGCGTTTCTAAATCACCATCTAAAACAGGGGTAAGGGAATAATTCTGACCTAACCGATGATCGGTAGCCCGGTTATCTTTATAATTATAGGTGCGAATTTTTTCCGATCGCGATCCAGTACCAACCTGCGATCGCCGCATGGAAGTTACAGCTGCTTGTTGTTCGCTTAACTTGATGTCATACAACTTCGCCCGCAGAATTTGCATCGCCCGTTCTTTGTTTTGCAACTGGCTGCGTTCTTCTGTACAGAAAATGCGTATTCCCGTCGGTTTGTGCATCAAGTCAACGGCTGTTTCCACCTTGTTGACGTTTTGCCCACCAGCACCACCAGAACGAGCTGTAGTCATTTCAATATCTTTTGGGTCAATGTGAATTTCCACATCATCGACTTCTGGCATAATCGCTACGGTAGCTGTGGAAGTATGAACCCGTCCCCCAGATTCTGTTGCCGGCACGCGCTGCACACGATGCACTCCAGCTTCAAACTTTAGCTGGCTGTAAACATCATTACCTTTAATTTCGAGAATGACTTCTTTCCAGCCACCCATTTCTCCACGAGATTCGCTCACTAGAGAAACTTTCCAACCTTGAGTCTGAGCATAGCGAGTGTACATCTGCATCAAATCGCCAGCCCAAATACTCGCTTCATCGCCACCAGTACCAGCGCGAATTTCCAACATGATATTCTTTTCATCATTGGGGTCGCGTGGTAGCAGTAAGACTTTCAAGCGAGACTCTAAATGTTCTATTTTTTCTTCAAGTTCTTTTACTTCCAGTGATGCCATTTCTTGCAACTCTGGGTCACTTGCAGATTCTTTGTAAACCTGACGCGCTCCGATCAAGTCTTCTTGGGCCGTTTTCCAAATTTCATAAGTATTAACGACCTCTTCCAAAGAAGAACGAGACTTAGCAATTTCTTGATACTCATCAGGATTGCTAGCGGTATCGGGGTCGCCAAGACGGCGTGTCAATTCATTAAAAGTTTGTTCAACGGATTTTAGTTTGTCCAGTAAGTATGATTCAGCCATGACGAGTGCGATCGCTCCTTAAAAAAATAACAAATTGGCTCGAGCATATAAATGAAAATCGACCCAGCTGATGCAGGGCCGTCGTTAACAGCAGAGCCAACCCGCTACTTTTTGTTTTGATCGTCGCCAGATGCTTGAGTGCTGCTCATACCGTACTTGCGGAGGAAGCGCTCTACTCGACCCTCAGTGTCAATAATCTTCTGAGTGCCAGTGTAAAATGGGTGATTTCCAGACCAAACATCTACGTGCAATTCTGGCTTGGTAGAGCCAATGGTCATAACAACTTGACCGTTGCAGTAAACTTTAGCATCTGGATACCACTTGGGGTGAATATCAGCTTTAGCCATTGTTCTTTTTGTGATGAATCTATATCAATTATAACTTTCAGGTTTCAATTACGGCTAGAAGAAGGAGACAGGGAAAAGGTTACAGGTAACAGAAAACTATCACCTGTTCCCTGTAACCTACCACCTTCTTCACTAATGCCCAATCGTTTATCGCTTGGAGTACTGAGGTGCTTTCCGGGCTTTATGTAAACCATATTTCTTCCGCTCTTTTGCTCTCGGATCGCGAGTCAAGTAACCTTCGGTTTTCAAAGGTGGGCGGTTATCTGGGTCTAGTTGACACAAAGCACGAGCAACTCCCAAACGAACAGAATCAGCCTGTCCGGTCAAGCCGCCGCCTTCTGCTTTCACCAAAATGTCATATTCGTTTTCTAGTCCCAGAGTTTCCAGAGGTGCTTTGATGACTCCCAGGTAGTTGGCGTTAAATTGGAAATACAAGTTTCCATCTTTACCGTTCACAGTCAGTTGACCAGTACCTGGAACCAAGCGTACCCTTGCTACTGCGTTCTTACGACGGCCAGTACCCCAGTATACGGCGCGACCGCTATTAGCGTCTGCTACTACCATTAATTTTCTTCTCCAGGAATTGTACTAATTTGTAGTTCTTTGGGTTGTTGAGCATCATGGGGATGCGTGGGTCCAGCGTAGACTTTCAGCTTCGTGAACAACTGCTTACCCAGACTGTTTTTAGGTAGCATACCTTTAACAGCTTGTTCTAAAATCCGCTCTGGTATGCGCTGTTGCAGTTTAGCGAAAGTTTCGGTTTTCATCCCACCAGGACGACCAGAATGGCGACGGTAAAGCTTTTGAGTGCGCTTTTTGCCTGTGACTGCTACTTTCTCAGCATTGATGACGATTACGAAGTCACCTGTATCTAGGTGAGGTGTATATTCGGGTTTCTTTTTGCCTCTTAAAACCTGGGCAATTTCGCTGGCGAGGCGACCGAGGCGTTTATCGGTGGCATCTACTATGTACCACTCACGCTCAAGGGACGCTTGAGAAGGAAGATATGTTTTACTCGTTGTCATTTGTCATTTGTCCTTTGTCATTTTTAAATTGTCAGTAGTCAATTGTCATTTGTCATTTGTCATTTGTTATTTGCCTTTTGTCCTTCGTCCTTTGTCAGTTGCCCTTTGTTATTCACTAATGACCAATGACTAAGAACCAATGACTAATGACTCTTGACTAGTGACGAACTTTGGCAAGGTGTCGTACCAAATCTCTTTTGGAAAGGGAAAATCTGGATAGCCGACTCGCAACAAGCACAAGCCTTGGGGCGGTGCGGCGTGTTTCACTTCTTCTCGACGTTGTTCTTTCCAGAGTTCGGTAAAGCTAGAAAGTGTTCGTTGTTCAGAACCTACTTGTACCAGCATCCCTACCAACAGCCGTACCATGCCATACAAAAATCCATCTGCCTGTATTTCAATATGGATAAATGGCCCACTGCGACGACACTCTGCTGCTTGCACCTCTACCCAGGAATGCGATCGCTTCGAGCCTGCACGGTGAAAAGCAGCTAAGTGATGCTTTCCCAAGAGAGGTTTCAAGGCAGCTTGAATTAATGATTCATCCAGGGGTGCATAATAATAATGCCAACTGAAGGGTCTCACGAACAAGTTAAGTCGATCTTCAGTGTATATTGTGTAGCGATATCGTCGATAAGCTGCACTAAAGCGAGCGTGCCAACGGTTATCTACACTAGCTGAAGCCCTGATTAATATATCTGGTGGCAGATAGCTATTTAAGATTGTTGCCCACTTGTGAGGCGGAATTAAACCTGTAGCTTCAAAATGGGCTACTTGAGCAGCAGCGTGAACTCCAGAATCGGTTCGCCCGGCACCGTGTAATGTTACATGATGCCCAAGAATAGTTGCGATCGCTGTTTCGATCTCTTCTTGGACTGTCCGCTGTTTTTTTTGCCGTTGCCAGCCATGAAAGTGAGTGCCCAGGTATTGGATTACCAAGGCTACTCGATGAGTTTGTGTAGGCTGGTGGCTTTCTAACATACAGATTTTGTCCTACCCTACGGGAAGCCGCCAAAGGGCGTCTATGTCATTTATCCTTTGTCAGTTGTCCTTTGTTATTCACTAATGACCAATGACTAATGACCAATGACTAATGACTTAAACCAATTCAATTATTGCCATTTTTGCATTATCACCCCGACGCGGTACGGTATGCAGGATGCGGGTATAACCGCCCTGACGATTACCATATCGAGTAGGAGCCTGCTCAAATAGAGCGTGAACCAGTTGTTTGTCGAAGATATAGCCAAGGGCTTCCCGGCGCGCTGCCAAGGAGCCATTTTTAGCTAGGGTAATCATTTTTTCCACTTCACTTCGCAGAACTTTCGCTCTAATTAAAGTGGTGGTGATCTTACCATGACGGATCAGCTCGGTGGCGAGCGATCGCAGTAAAGCACGGCGTTGATCGGCTGGTTTACTGAGTTTTTTGACGCGACAACGGTGACGCATAATTATGCACTATGAATTATGAACGGTTTTTCTTAAGGGTGTTTAGAGCCTCTTTCCATTGGCAGGGTGATGCCCAAGCGTCGCTGCAAAGCTTCCACAACCTCTTCTGCTGACTTCTGGCCAAAGTTCTTAATTTCTAAGAGGTCTTCTTGGGTATAATCCAACAAATCTGCCACAGAGTTAACTTGTGCCCGTTTGAGACAGTTATATGCCCGCACAGAAAGTTGCAACTCTTCGATGGGTATCTGGGCAGTTGGGTCGTCTGGAATCTCCGAACCTGTGTCTGTTGGTTCTAGAGAGATGTCTTTCAACGGGTTGAATAAATCTACCAAGATCCCAGCGGCCGAAGATAGTGCTTCTTGGGGGGAAATACTGCCATTTGTCCAAACTTCCAACAGCAGTCGGTCTTTTGGAATCAAGCCTTCCCCACGAGATTCTTCAACACTATAGTTGACTTTTCGCACTGGCATAAATATTGAGTCGATTTGGAGAAAATCCAACGATGTGGCTTCCTCACGTCCTCGCTCTACAGTGCGATAGCCTTTGCCTTTCTCGATCCTAAATTCCATTTCCAGTTTTCCTCCCTCAGCGAGGGTGGCTACATACTGGGTAGGATCGATAACTTCTACTTCACTGGGCAAATCAAAATGTGCCGCAGTGATTGTTGCTGGGCCGTTAACAAGTAATCTACCAATTTGGGGCTGCGAAGAATAGTTTTTCAGGATAACTTCCTTCATTTTCATGAGGATTTCCAGCACATCTTCCCGCACGCCCGGAACTGTGGCGAACTCATGTGAAACGCCTGCAATCCGCACTGCTGTAACTGCTGTACCTTCTAAATTAGACAGTAAAACCCGCCGCAGTGCGTTGCCAACAGTTGTTCCTTGACCGCGATCTAGAGGTTCCAGAACAAATTTACTGTAATGGTTCCGACTTTCTTCGGTATTCGACTCTACACATTCAATTTGAAACTGCGCCACGGATGAGCCTCCCTTTTTCTAAGGTGCTGCTAGCAGACAAATCAATTGCCTCCCGAATTGACTTTATGTCCTGTAGATTATAGGTCTATCAAACTACTAGTATGAAATTACAGTATAGTTTTACGTCCCTATTGAGCTTGCAGGCGCTGATAATATTTTGGGTAGTCCGAAGTTTAACAGCTTTCCCAACTGGAAAATCTGACACGCTTCTGGTCGCCCAAGCTTTCACCCAATGACAATTTGCACGTTATACGTCCAAGCGGTCATTGCTGGCTGTAACTTCTCGCCCTCACTGCCCAAGTCTTGGTGCTTAAACTCGACGACGCTTGGGTGGACGACAACCATTGTGAGGAATTGGGGTAATATCCCGAATGAGCGTAATTTCTAGCCCTGCACCTTGAAGTGCCCGGATAGCGGTTTCTCTACCTGCTCCTGGGCCACTGACCATTACCTCAATTTGACGCATTCCTTGATCAATAGCTCGACGGGCTGCACTTTCAGCAGCAGTTTGCGCTGCAAAGGGAGTTCCCTTTTTTGCTCCCTTAAAACCGCTAGAACCAGCACTAGCCCAGGAGATGACATCTCCATTTTGATCGGTAATGGTGACAATGCTATTGTTGAAAGTAGACTGGATGTAGGCCATCCCACTGGGTACATTCCGTTTCTGCTTCTTGCTCCCGGATTTTTTAGTTGGTTGTCTCGCCATACTTGTTTAGTTGATTTAAGGTAAAACTTGCTCGGATTAGCAAGCGTTGCAAAATTATTTCCCTGGAGCCTTCTTCTTCCCAGCCACTGTCTGCCTTCTGCCTCGACGGGTTCTGGCATTGGTGCGAGTTCTTTGGCCTCTGACTGGTAAACCCATGCGATGACGGCGACCTCTGTAGGTACCAATGTCAACCAAGCGCTTGATGTTCAAAGACTCCAAGCGCCGCAAGTCGCCTTCAACTTGATAGTTGCTTTCTATTTCCCCTCGCAGGGCTGTCACATCGGCATCACTTAAGTCCTTAACGCGGGTGTCTGGGTTCACACCAGTAGCCGCTATAATTTCTTGAGAGCGTGATAAGCCAATTCCGTAGATGTAAGTCAGACCGATCTCGACGCGCTTATCGCGTGGAAGGTCTACTCCGGCAATACGTGCCACAATGAACTCTCCCTATTGTTCTCGCAATTACTGTTGGTTGGAAAAACGTGATTAATCGCGTCTTTTCGTTTTAATGATAATACGTGTGTTACAACCCACTCTGTTGGTAAGAGTGTTATCCTTGACGTTGCTTGTGCTTGGGGTTCACGCAGATCACCATAACGCGACCACGACGTTTGATCACGTTACACTTTTCACAGATTTTCTTGACTGAGGCTCTAACTTTCATGCCTTTTATTTTTTGACTCCAAATATAAAATTATAGCATTTATAGGGAAATTAATCCACTTAAATGACTAGCAAACGTCAAAAAAATGGTTTTATGGTAAAATTCTCTACATATACTTACTTCTTTCGTAGTCGATATGTGATTCTGCCTTTGGTCAAGTCGTAGGGAGTTAACTCTACCTTGACGCGATCGCCGGGCAAAATCTTGATATAATTTCGGCGAATCTTGCCGGAAATGTGTGCTAGCACGTTAAAGCCATTGTCCAAGTCAACGCGAAACATCGCATTGGGCAATGACTCTGTAACCGTGCCTTCCATTTCAATCAAATCTTGCTTAGACAATTTGTTTTTTCCTCAACTCAACAATTTCGTGTTCAGTTGCAGTGCTTCATCTGCAAAGAAACACATTTTAAGAAATATATCAACAGTTTATTAATATATCTTAGCTAAAATTGATCTTCTTCTTGGCAGGGGGGAGTCGGGAGTAGAAAATTATTTACTCCCTCATCTCCCTCTTTTTCAGGAAGCGATTACCTTTTGTAGTTCACCAGTGACATCTTCTTGGGACTGATTGCCATTGACTGTTAGGAGTTTTTCGCGATCGCCGTAATAATCAATTAAAGGTGCAGTTTCAGCGCGGTACACTTCTAAACGACGACGAATTACCTCTTCGGTATCATCTTTTCGTCCTCTAGCTAGCAAACGTGCTATGACAATTTCATCTGGTGCATCTAGATTGACTACCCTTTCGCCACTCTGATGTATTTCTTCCAGTAACTTTTCCAGAAAAGCGGCTTGGGTCACTTTGCGGGGGAAACCATCAAGAATCCAACCATTTTTGGCATCTGGTTGACTGAGGCGCTCCTGTACCAAGTCCTGCACTAGCTGGTCGGGTACTAACTCGCCGCTATCAACATAACTTTGAGCCTTAATTCCCAAATGAGTTTGCTCTTTCATGGCTTGTCTTAATATTTCACCAGTAGAAATATGGGGAATATTCAAGTGTTCAGCCAAAGTTTGAGCTTGTGTTCCTTTACCAGCTCCAGGCGGTCCCAAGAAGATTAATCGCGTCACTATTATTTCACCATTCCTTCATAGCGCTGAGAGATGACGTATGTTTGGACTTGTTTGGCTGTCTCAATTGCCACACCAACTAAAATTAACAAAGAGGTAGCACCTATTCCCTGGAAAGTTTTCACATTCAAAGCGCTTTCTACGGCGGTGGGAATAATAGCAACCAAGCCCAAAAAGATCGCACCTAAAAAAGTGAGTCGGTTAGACACGCGTTCTATATACTCGCTAGTTGCCTTGCCGGGACGAATTCCAGGAATACTAGAACCCATTTTCTTCAAGTTCTGCGCCACATCTACTGGGTTGAGAATCAACGAAGAATAGAAGTAGCTGAAGAAAATGATGGAAATCATGTAGACCAAGGCATAGACCCAGGAGCTAGAACCGCTCGGACTCAGATAAGTGTTAACTATATTCGCCAATTCGGCATTCTTAGTAAAATTGGCGATCAGCAGTGGCAAACTGAGAATGGCAGCAGCAAAAATAATTGGCATCACGCCACCTTGATTTAGCCGCAGGGGCAGATAGCTGCGTTGCTCTGCCAAAACCCGCCGACCTACTTGGCGACGAGCCGAAATAATTGGGATGCGGCGCGTTCCTTCCTGCACAATCACAATACCAACAATTGTTGCTAGGAAAACTAAGATCAGCACGATCACGCGGCCTACTGTTTCCCGACCGCCAACTTGCACCAAGTCGATGGTATCACCCAAAGCTTTTGGTAGTGAGGCGACAATGTTGACAAAAATCAACAATGATGCTCCGTTCCCAATGCCCCGTTCTGTAATTAGTTCTGATGCCCACATAACGAACATGGAACCAGCAGTCAGAGCGATCGCAGTTTCAGCTACGAAGATTGGGCCTGGGTTTAAGGCAAATTGCTGGAGGAATAATGCCGAAAAAGCCGTACTTTGAAGAATTGCCCAACCTACAGTGACATAGCGGGTAATTTGCGATATTTTTCGCCGACCAGCTTCCCCTTCATTTTTCTGTAAATTTTCTAAAGATGGAATCGCCGCGGTGAGTAATTGGATGATAATAGACGCATTAATGAAGGGCAAAATTCCTAAAGCAAAGACTCCCAAAGTCGACAGTCCTCGCCCGGAAAATATATCCAATAAGCCGAATATGGAATTACTGCCGGATATGGCTTCGGCAAATCTCGGTCTATCAATACCTGGGACGGGCAAGAAGATGCCCAGGCGAACCAAAATTAAAATACCGACGGTGACAAGCAGCCTACCTCTGAGGCCAGCTGCCTGTGCCATCTGCATAAAAGTTTCTTGAGCCGTTGGGGCTTTATCTCGACTGATCATAGAGTGCTACCTTTATAGTGAACCAAGCACTGGCAGCGAGTTGGCTTGCATTTAAGTGCGCTGTTCCGGCTCACTCATAAGACTTCACAACTACCACCAGCTGCCTCAATTTTGCTACGAGCTGAACCTGTAAAAGCTGCTGCTTGCACCTTGAGCGGAATGCTCAATTCCCCGTTACCTAAAATTTTCAATGGCCCTTTGACAGCAGTCAGAATACCTGCGGCTTTCAATGAGGTCAAAGTTACTTCCGTATTCGCGGGAAGGGAGGCTAGCTTCTCTACATTAATCGTAGTGTAAATCTTCTGATTAACAATCGGAAAGCCCTTCAGCTTAGGTAAGCGGCGGTACAACGGCTGTTGACCACCTTCAAAACCTGGTCTGGTACCACTACCAGAACGAGATTTTTGGCCCCGCATACCTAAACCAGCACTGGCCCCTTGACCGGCAGAAATACCTCTAGCTACACGCTTCTTGCGTTTCTTTGAGCCTTTTTGCGGCTTAACATCATGGAGTCTCATAAGTTATCAAGTTCTCATTTGTCGTTTGTCATTTGTCGTTTGTCATTTGTCATTTGTCCTTTGTTATTCACTAATGACTAATGACTAATGACTAATGACTAAATTAGATGTAGAGATTTTGAATAGGAATACCGCGATCTTCGGCGACTTCAGAAAGGGTACGCAGTGTAGATAAGGCATTAACTGCGGCTCTAGCATTATTGAGCGGATTGTTGGAGCCTAGTTGCTTGGCTAAAACGTTACGAACTCCTGCTAATTCCAACACAGTTCGCACAGCACCACCAGCAATTACCCCAGTACCAGGTGCGGCCGGACGCATAATCACTTTTGCACCGCCACCGACACCATCAATGGGATGGGGGATGGAGTTGGATTTGGTGATTGGGATATCAATGAGGTGTTTTTTGCCGTCGGCTACGCCTTTTTTGACGGCGCCAATTACATCTGAAGCTTTGCCTACTCCGACACCAACCTGACCGCGTTCGTTACCAACGACAACGATCGCTCGGAAGCTGAGTTTTTTACCACCTTTGACCACTTTACTCACGCGTCGGATTTGGATAACCCGCTCTTGCCAAGTGGTTTCTTCTTTTTTGGCACGCTTTGTTCTACTTTTACGCTCTGTTGCCATAATTTAGTGCTCTGATGAACGTCATTTGTCAGTTGTCATTTGTCTTTTGTCATTTGTCATTTGTCCAATAACTAATGACCAATGACTAATGACCAATGACTTTAGAAATCTAAACCAGCTTCGCGTGCTGCATCAGCTAGTGCTTTGACACGACCATGATATAAGTTACCACCGCGATCGAAGACTACTTTGGTGATGCCTTTTTCTAGCGATCGCACTGCGATCAACTTCCCAACTTGCACCGATGCGTCGCGGTTTGCACCTGACGCTAAACTAGATTTCAACTCTGGTTCTAAAGTCGATGCTGCCACTATGGTTTGATGCTGAGTATCATCAATTAACTGGGCATAGATATGCTCATTAGAACGAAACACCGCTAAACGCGGACGTTCAGGGGAGCCAATAACTTTGCCACGAACGCGTCGATGACGACGGTTTTTTGATTCTCTACGAGTAAGTTTCATTTCTACTTCTTACCACCCTTACCAGTCTTACCAGCTTTCCGTCTGACCACTTCCCCGGCATAGCGAATGCCTTTACCTTTGTAAGGTTCTGGTGGACGAACGGCACGAATCTTGGCGGCTGTGTTACCTACGATTTCTTTGTCATAGCCGCTGACAATGACGTTAGTGGTACCTTCTACGGCAAACTGAATTCCATCTGGGGGAACAATTTGCACCTGATGGCTGTAACCCATATTTAAAACTAGGTTACGCCCTTGAAGTTGTGCCCTGTAACCAACACCTTGGATTTCCAAACGGCGTTGAAAACCTTGGGAAACTCCCTCAACCATGTTGGCAACTAAAGTGCGGCTTAAGCCGTGCAGTTGCTTTGAGGTACGAGTTTCATCCCGACGATTTACCTGTAATATTTCTCCCTCTTGGGAGACAGAGACATTGGGTGTGAGAGTGCGAGAAAGTTCTCCTTTGGGGCCTTTCACCACAATATTCGTACCATCGATCGCCACTTGGACTTTGGCGGGAATAGTAATTGGACGTTTACCAATACGAGACATGACTTTTTGTCCTTTGTTATTTGTCCTTTGTCCTTTGTCTTTCACTAATGACAAATGACTAATGACCAATGACTACCAAACGTAACAAAGCACTTCGCCACCCAAGTTCTGACGACGCGCTTCACGGTCAGTCATAATTCCACTGGATGTAGAAATAATGGCAATGCCAATGCCGCCTAGTACTCTTGGTAATTCTTTTCTATTGGAGTAAACACGCAAGCCAGGCTTACTCACTCGCTTTAAAGCGGTGATCAGAGGCTGACGGTTTTTACCCTTATATTTCAGGGAAATCACTAGGTTGTGTTTTACCCCTTCTTCTGCTTCTTCGATTTCAGCAATAAAGCCTTCCTCCCGTAGTACTTTGGCAATACTCCGGGTCATTTTTGTAGCTGGCACTTGTGTAGTTTGATGCCGCGCCAGGTTGGCATTGCGGATGCGCGTCAGCATATCTGCAATTGTGTCGTTAGCCGCCATCGTTCCCTCTATAGATGAACTTATTGATCGCGAAAGGGCATTCCTAATTCTTTAAGTAAGGCGCGTCCCTCTTCGTCGTTTTTTGCTGTGGTGATGATAGAAATATCCATCCCACGCACTTGATCGATGCTGTCGTATTCGACTTCTGGGAAAATTAGCTGTTCTCTGACACCCAAAGTGTAGTTACCGCGTCCGTCAAAGCTTTTAGGGCTAACGCCGCGAAAATCTCGGATTCTGGGTAGTGACAGGCTAACTAGTCGATCGAAAAAGGCATACATCCGTTCGGCTCTGAGAGTAACCATGATCCCCACAGGCATCCCTTGACGAATCTTAAAGCCAGCGATCGCCTTTTTCGCCCGTGTCACCACTGGTTTTTGACCTGTTACTAAGGCAATCTCGTTGATGGATGCCTCTAGCGACTTCGCATTTTGAGCTGCTTCACCCAAACCTCGGTTAATAGTAACCTTTACCAACTTCGGTACTTGATGAACGTTGGTATATTGAAACTGATTGATCAGCTTGGGAACGATTGTCTCTTGATATAAGGTTTTGAGTCTTGTTGTCGCCATAGTTTTTTTGTCCTGATATCCCTGGGCTTGGTCAGGGAACCTTTAATTTTGGATTTTAGATTTTGGATTTTGGATTAAATTTAAAATCTAAAATTTCAAGTTGGCTAATTCTTATTTATCCAGAATCTCGCCAGTTTTCTTGAGTTTCCTGACTTTTTTGCCTTCTGAGGTAAAGGTATAACAAACACGACTAGCAACGTTTTGCTTGGTGGAATAAAGCATCACGTTGGAGCTATGAATCGGGAATTCTTGGGTAATAATCCGCCCTGATTCCCCTTCTTGCTGGGGTTTGACGTGCTTAGTTTTAATGTTGACACCTTTGACGATGACTTTACTCAGTTGGGGAAGCGCCTGAATAATCTCACCAACTTTTCCTTTGTCTTTGCCAGCAATCACTTGTACGGTGTCGCCAGTTTTGACGTGCATTTTGTGGAATACTTTGGGCGTACCCTGTTTGGTTGCCATTAAAGCACCTCCGGAGCCAGAGAAACGATTTTGGTAAAGTTTTTATCGCGCAGTTCCCGTGCCACTGGGCCAAAAACCCGTGTGCCTCTGGGATTACCGTCTTTGTTGATGATCACAGCGGCGTTATCATCAAATCGAATGCTCATGCCGCTGTCACGAGATACAGCTTTACGAGTACGGACTATTACTGCTTCCACAACATCAGACTTTTTTACAGCCATGTTGGGTGTAGCATCTTTGACAACAGCGATAATCTTATCGCCGATAAAACCATAACGGCGGTTGCCTCCGCCCAAGATGCGGATGCACATTAATTTACGGGCACCGCTATTATCTGCAACATTCAGGTAAGTCTGGGGTTGAATCACAATTATTCTCCCTTGTAATGTTGTTAGTTTCTAACAACGATGAGGTTTAAGTAGGCTTGACGTTCAGGACTTCTGTGATTTTCCAGCGTTTGGTTTTACTCAGGGGTCTAGTTTCCTGAATGCGAACGCGATCGCCTACTTTACACTTATTTTCTTCGTCGTGAACTTTATATCGTTGGGTGTTAACCACAATCTTGCCGTACTTGGGGTGAGGAGCGCGGTTTTCTATGGCGACTACCACAGTTTTTTGCATTTTATCGCTCACTACCAAGCCAACTCGTTCTTTAACTGCCATAATCTCCTACTTTTCTTCTTTAGCCGATTGACTTGCTGCCCGTTTGCGTTCTGTCTCTAGTGTCAGCAATTGGGCTAGGCGGTGTCGGGTCTGTCTGAACTGGTGGGGCTTTTCTAATTGTCTTGTAGCTTTTTGCAAGCGCAACTGAAATAGCTGTCTTTTGATAGCGACAATTTCTTCAGAAAGTTTCTCGTCACTTAATTCTCTTGCTTCTGAAATCTTGGGAAGAGGCATAAGCTACTCCTGCTCCTGTGGTTGAGAGCGCACAATAAACTTAGTTTTTATGGGCAGTTTAAATGAAGCCAAACGCATAGCTTCACGGGCGATTTCTTCAGAAACCCCACCGATTTCAAACAAAATTCGCCCTGGCTTGACTACAGCTACCCAAAATTCTGGCGAACCTTTACCTGAACCCATCCGGGTTTCAGCAGGACGCATGGTTACAGGTTTATCAGGGAAAATCCGAATCCAGATTTGTCCACCCCGACGAATATAACGGGTCATTGCCCGCCGAGAAGCCTCGATTTGCCGGGAGGTAATCCAAGCAGGTTCTTGTGCTTGGAGTGCAAAATCACCGAAGTTGAGGGTGCTACCGCGGGTGGCTAGTCCCTCCATCCGTCCGCGCTGTTGTTTGCGGAATTTAGTTCTTCTAGGGCTTAACATGATTGGCTACTGGGTACTAGGTACTGGGGATTAGGGATTGGGGATGAGGGATTGGGGATTGACTGTAATTCTTACCCAGTCCCCAGTCTCCAGTCCCCAGTCCCCATTTACCCTTCATTTGAGCGGTCTTCAAATTGCTGGCGACGACGTTGTTGTTGACGGCGACGGGGTTCACGATCGCGATCGCGGGGATCACGATCGCGATCGCGGCTTGCTGGTGGTAGGGGTGTTTCTTCCTGTCCAGGAATAATTTCTCCCTTAAACACCCATACTTTGATACCCAAAATGCCGTAAACAGTTTTTGCGGTGCAATAAGAGTAGTCAATGTCAGCCCGTAAGGTATGTAAAGGTACTCTACCTTCACGAGTCCACTCTGTCCGGGCAATTTCTGCACCGTTGAGGCGACCGCTAACTTGGATTTTAATACCTTGGACACCAGCGCGTTGGGCACGTTGAATCGATTGCCGCACTACCCGCCGAAAGGAAACCCGACGTTCCAATTGTTGAGCAATGTATTCGGCAATTAGGTAGGCATCAGCATCAACTCGTTGGACTTCAACTACGTTAATGCGAATTTGGCGATTACTACCCAACAGTCCTTGGAGTCCGGTACGCAAAGATTCGATGCCTTGCCCACCACGTCCCACTACTACGCCTGGTCTAGCTGTGCGTACTTCTAAGTCGATTTGGTCGGCTTTGCGCTCAATCCGTACCTCAGAAATCCCGGCGTTGTTTTGAGCAAGTCTACCCAGCTTTTGTTCTATGTATTGACGGAGTTTGTGATCTTCTTGTAGAAGTTCTGGATAGCGATCAGGAACAGCAAACCAACGGGATTGATGTTCATGTGTAATACCCAGGCGAAAACCAACTGGATGAATCTTTTGTCCCACGAATGCTTCCTCTAAAATTTCTTACTTTACGCAATTTATTCGTGTAAACGTGCTTATTTTTCTGGGGCGGCTGCAACAGCCACAGTAATATGACACGTCGGCTTGCGAATTTGGTAAGCTCGACCTTGCGCTCTTGGTTGGAACCGTTTCAGCGATGGCCCTTGATCGGCGTATGCCTGAGTAATCACTAGTTGAGTCCGATCTAACCCAGCGTTGTGTTCAGCATTGGCGGCAGCGCTTCTAAGAACCTTCAATATGGGTTCAGTGGCGCGATAGGGCATGAATTCCAGGATGATTAACGCTTCTCGGTACGATCGCCCCCGGATTTGATCGAGTACCCGTCGCACTTTGTAGGCCGAGATGCGGATAAAACGAGCGATCGCTTTTACTTCAGTAGTATCATTAGCCATAGTTTTCTCCAATTTTGTCATTTGTCATTTGTCATTTGTCACTTGTCTTTAGCTAATGACTAATGACTTCATGACTAATGACTACCTACCTGCTTTTTTGTCACTTTTTCCATGACCCCTGTAGGTACGTGTCGGGGCAAATTCACCCAACTTGTGTCCCACCATTTGTTCATTTACAAAAACTGGAACGTGTTGGCGTCCGTTGTGAACAGCTATGGTATGACCTACCATTAGGGGCAAAATTGTCGAAGCTCTTGACCAAGTTTTAATAACTTCTTTTCTGTTGTTGTCGTTGAGCTTTTCAATTTTCTTTAAGAGATGATCCGCAACGAAAGGACCTTTTTTTAGAGAACGACCCATAGTTCAATTTTGGATTTAGGATTTAGGATTTAGAATTTCGGATTTTGGATAATTTAGATGTCTTTTCAAGTTTCACAAATTTTCAATGTTCACAAGTAGACCCCAATCTAAAATCCAAAATCTAAAATTCTATGATTCACGACCACCGCGACCGCGTTTGGAAGACTTACGGCGACGACGGATAATCAATTTGCTGCTAAGTTTCTTACGATTGCGTGTCTTCGCGCCCAATGTGGGTTTACCCCAAGGTGTAACAGGTCCTGATCTACCGATAGGTGCCCTACCCTCACCACCACCATGTGGGTGATCCACTGGGTTCATGACGCTACCTCTAACCTTAGGACGGCGACCTTTCCAGCGATTTCGTCCTGCTTTACCTGCACTCAGGTTTCTAGCATCGGTGTTGCCTACTTGCCCAATGGTGGCGTAGCACTCGCGTCGAATCAAGCGGACTTCTCCTGAAGGCAGCTTGAGAGTGACATAATTACCTTCTTTTGCCACAACTTGAGCACTAGCACCAGCAGCACGCACGATTTGACCACCTTTACCAGGGGTCAGTTCTACGTTGTGAACACCAGTACCCAAGGGAATCTTCGAGAGAGGTAAAGCATTACCATCTTCAAAGGGAGACTCGGGCCCAGAAATAATTATTGTTCCGACTTTCAACCCGTTTGGATGGAGGATATACCGTTTTTCGCCATCTTGATAATACAAAAGGGCAATTCGGGCATTGCGGTTAGGATCGTATTCAATTGCTGCGACTTTGGCAGGAATATTGTGTTTATCCCTTTTAAAATCGATGATCCGGTAAAGTTGTTTGTGTCCGCCACCCCGGCGACGACTAGTAATTCGTCCGTGATTATTCCGACCTTTGGCGCGATGCTTTGAGGTCGTTAGAGATTTCTCTGGCTCAGTTTTTGTAATTTCCGCAAAGTCAGAGATTGTAACTTGGCGAGTGCTGGGGGTATAAGGGCGATAAGAACGAGTACCCATAATCTATTTTGGATTTTGGATTTTGGATTTTGGATTTACTTAATTTTGGATTTTGGATTTTGGATTTAATGAGTGTTTAACTAATTGCGACCATTTTTGGTAATTATTGAGTAAACTCCTCAATCTAAAATCTAAAATCTAAAACTCCTAGACTTCTGGGAATAGGACTTGTCTAATCTTGTCTTCATCCCCAGGTGCGACGGTAACAATAGCTCGCTTATATTGGGGCTTATAACCAATAAATTTACCAACGCGCCGCTTTTTACGCGGTGGTAGGGTGGTATTGACTTTTACAACCTTGACCTGAAACAAGTCTTCGATCGCAGCCTTGATTTCTGGCTTAGATGCCTTTGGAATTACTTCAAAGGTGTACTTATTCTGCTCCATTAGGATGGTCGCTTTCTCGGTGACGATTGGGCGACGGACTAAGTCGGCAAGGTCACGGGGGTCAAAGCTAGGCACTGTAGACCTCCTGAATTTTCTCTAGGGCTGATGCCGTAACTACAATTTTGTCAGCGTGCAGTAAATCAAAAACATTTAGCTGGTCGGCTGCAATTAGTTTTAAATTTTCAATGTTGCGGGCTGACAAATAAATGTTATCTGTATCCGCAATCTCAGACAAAATTAACAGTGACTTGCTTTCTGGTACTACTCCCCAACGGGCAAGCGCTGCCACTAATTCTTTAGTTTTCGGACGAGATAGCTCGGTGCTAAATTCTTCTACTACTATCAAGTCGTCAATGCGGCTGACAAATGCTGTCCGCAGTGCTAAACGTCGCTCTTTGCGGTTCAACTTGAGGTTGAAGTCTCTAGGCTTTGGCCCAAAGATCACACCACCACCACGCCACAGTGGTGAACGAATAGACCCTGCACGAGCGCGACCAGTACCTTTTTGTCTCCAAGGTTTACGGCCACCACCTCTAACTTCTGAACGAGTTTTTGTACTGGCATTTCCTTGACGAGCATTGGTCAATTGCCGTACTAAGGCGCGATGCACAATATGAGACGCTGTTTCTTCCTTGGCAACGCGCAACTCGAAGGTCGTCTCGCCGACCTGTTCTCCTTGCCAATTTTTAACTACGCTTTCAACCATCTTTATTATTTGTCCTTTGTCATTGGTCATTTGTCATTTGTCTTTATGCCATTTGTCTTTAGCCAATGACTAATGACTAATGACGTTTGACTAATGACTTTTGACTATCCCACTACTTTTGCAGGCACAATACTTACTAGAGCGCCCGGTTTACCAGGAATTGCTCCCTTAATTAGCAATAAGTTGCGTTCTGCATCAACTCGCACTATGGTCAGTTTGCGGATTGTGATACGTTTGCCACCTAGACGCCCTGCCATCCGCTTACCTGGATAGACACGACCTGGTGTTGTACCAGCACCAATAGAACCCGGCGCTCTGTGGTTTTTAGAACCGTGTGACATGGGCCCACGACCAAAGTTGTTGCGCTTCTGGTTCCCCGCGAAGCCGCGACCGATGCTTGTGCCGACTACATCGACAATTTGACCTGCACTAAAAATATCTGCTTTAATCTGTTGACCTAAAGCATAATCACCAGAACTATCGGTGTGATATTCATTTAGGTGACGCAATGCAGGGGCAGATGATTTAGCCAAATGACCCAATAGTGGTCTGTTCAGTGCCTTTGGTTTAACCTCGCCAAAACCAACTTGAATGGCAAAGTAACCGTCGGTTTGTTTCGTTTTAACTTGTGTAACGGTGCATGGCCCTGCTTGAATGACAGTTACAGGAATAGCTACTCCTGCTTCGTCAAATATTTGGGTCATGCCCAGCTTGGTGCCGAGAATACCTACAGACACAGTAACTGGTTCTCCTTTCTACTTGCTGACCTTGGAATTGGACTCTAGAGGACACGCTTTGTACGCATCAGTTTAGGCTGGGTTAGCCTGCGAAATTTGGAATGGCTTAAATAAACCGCTCCAAATGCTTTGGGACACAACAAACCGTGTCCGTACTGCTTGGTGAATCTGTTTAGCTTCACTCACTAGATCACCAGAACAGCCACAAGTCCCTTCCCATTGGGAAGGAGTAACTTCTGGAATCAATGCAAGGCGCTACAGCTTGAAGCTGTGTGCAGCAATGCTTTCGTCCAAGCAATTGCTCTGGCACTTTCTGGAGGCAGCGCTGTCGGCGGGTTTTCCGATTTATACACACCCGAAGGGCGACTTCCCGGAGATTGGCTACTGCCGTGTTGCAGTTGGACTTAAGCGGTTATTACCGCCCAGTATCCGTTAACTGAGACTGACGTAATGCCATCAAACCAACATTGCTGCTCAGTTTTTACTTCCCTAAACACCTTAAACTATTGTTTAAGATTTTGCCTGCTTTTTCAGAGGCACAGGAGTAAATGGACTCTGGAGCTTTGGATTGGCTTTGATTCTTCATCCATAAGCTCCAATGTTGACCTGAAAGCTTTCTTAGTTTACCAGTCTACGATCAATCTGAGTTAGATTATCCAAATTAGATTGAGTTATCAGCTTTTGATGCTAACACTACCTCAGAATGACAGTAACAAAGGAGTCTAATTTGCGTTTTTGGTCACAATCTAATAATATAAATTATTTATTTATGTTTGTCCAGTAATTTATAGAGCTATTTTTGGGGAGTGGGGAAGAAGCAGGGGAGCCGGGGGACCCCACGGAGTGGCGATTGGGGGAGAGGGCGTAAGGGTGAGAATAAAAAAAATTACCTCTTTCCCGTCTGCTGCCTGTTCCCAATGCTCCATGCCCAAAGAAAATGCTTTTAATCTATTGGTTCAGGGTAAATAATAGAGATATCTAAGTGGGATAAGACGAAAATCTATGGCACTAATTACCACTGGCAACGGTTTAATCCGCGATCTGGAAAAATTTGGCGCTCTTGGAGTATATGTACCTCTGGAAGGGGGTTATGAAGGTCGATATCAGCGCCGACTACGCGCAGCTGGCTATACTACCCTCCACATTACCGCTAGAGGACTGGGTGACGTAGCTGCGTATCTCACAAGAATTCATGGAGTCCGACCTCCTCATCTTGGTAAAAAAAGCACTGGTAGCGGTGCCGCAGTAGGTCATGTGTACTATTTGCCACCAATTCTCAATTATCATCTAGAACAGCTACCACCAAAGTCTAAGGGGCTGGTTTTGTGGATTATTGAAGGGCATATTCTTTCCAATGAGGAACTTGAGTATTTAACGGATTTGCCTCAGCTAGAACCACGAGTAAGAGTAGTTATTGAGAGAGGTGGCGATCGCGCTTTCCGTTGGACTTCTCTAGAAAAAACTCTGTTAGCTAGCTAACACTTAATAAAAGTGAGGAGTTAAAATTCATAACTCCTCACTCTCTAAGTCTTGGCAATTATCGGTAAAATTGCGACTATGTCAGAATTGCAATCAAATCAGAAGCGCTATGTGCAACTTAAATGCTCATTAGTTGATAAGTTTTTTGGTAAATCCACGCAACCAGATTAACACTGGCTTCGCCCAATTTCCACCTAGCAAATCGTGCAGCAGAATATAAAAACAGGGGATGATAAATAATGTCAGCATTGTAGCGATCGCCATCCCAAAGAAAACTACAATCCCTAAAGGCTGTAAAAATTCAGAACCTTCGCCAATGCCCAATGCTAAAGGAAACAGTCCTAAGATAGTGGTGACTGTAGTCATCATAATTGGGCGCAAACGTTGAGGAGCAGCTTTCATGATGGCAATTTGGCGAGTACAACCAACTTCATCCCGAATTTGGTTCGCTAGTTCCACCATGAGAATCCCTGCGTTCACTACAATTCCCACCAGCAGCACGACACCAACAATTACAGTTGCGCCAATTGCAGTTTGGGTAATGTAAAGCCCAAAAAGTCCCCCAGCTAACGCCAGTGGTACGGTGAACATAATTACCAATGGGTCAATTAGCGAATTGTATTGTACCGCCATAACTACAAAGATTAAGAACGTTGCCAACGCCCCCAAAGTTTTTAAAGCATCCTGAAGTTGCTGATTCGTTTCTTGGGCAGAACTAGGCACAATTGAAACGCTCTCAGGTAAGTCTATGTCTTGGAGTACCTCGTTGACTTCTGCGATCGCTTCACCAAGACTAGCTCCTTCGCTGAGGTTTCCTGCCACAATAAAAGCTTGGCGCTGATTAATCCGTTGCACTTCACCAGGCGCTTGACCTTCTTGAATATTCGCAACATCTGAAAGCCGGATTAGTTGATTGTTTTCTGTAAATAGCGGTAATTGCTCTAGCTGGGAAGGACGCTGAATCGCTTCTTTATTTAGTTGTACCCGCACATCAACTAAACGATTACCGCGTTGAATTTGCGTGGGAACTGAACCTTCAATTGCTGTTTGAACTGTTGCACCAATTTGTTGAGCGCTCAACCCTAAAGCCGAAACCCTTTCCCAGTCGGGGCGAATTTGTATTTCCGGTTGCCGGGGGTCGGCATCTGGGCGGAATGTCGCTAATTTTGCCCTTTCTTGCAATGCTTGCAGCACTTGTGCGCCTGCTTGGGTTAAGTTTTCTTCATTCTCACCTTGCAGAATCACGTCAACTTCTGACCCTTGCACTGGAGAATTACTCAAAATTAAACCCCGCACCTGGCCAGGATTGAGGCGCAGCAGAATTCCTGCTAAGTTGAGTTTGTTAAATTCCTGAGTTACTTTTTTGACGAAGGCTTCGACATCTGTGCCTGGTTTTAGATTGATGGTGCTACTGGCACGTAAAGGATTTTCTGTAGTATTGCTACCAAACAAAGAACCACCCACAGTTGTAAAAGCAGACTCGGTTTCTGGTTGTTTGAGCAAAATGTCATCGACAATTTGCATAACTTTTTCAGAAGTTGCTAAAGGTGTACCGGGAGGAAACTGCGCTCTTAAGTTAGCTTGACCAGTACTGATGCGGGGTAAAATTTCTTGGGGAATTTGACCAAACATAAAGAAGCTACTGCCGCCTAAAATTACCAAAGCAGCAGTTACTACAAACAATCGATACCGTAAAACCTTGGTTAAGAAGTTACCGTATCCCCGCGTAGCATCTTCAAATCGGTGATTAAATTGTCTAAGCAGCCAAAATTCGCTGATTCGACTAGACCAGCGGATTCCCAAGAGTCGAGAAGACAGCATCGGCACTACTGTGATGGCGACGACAAGGGATGCTGCTACTGCGAAGCTAATTGTCAGAATCAGTTCATTAAATAGCAGTGCAATAAAGCCGCCAATTAAAAGGAATGGCACTACAGAAACTAAGTTGGCACCTGTAGCAGCAACTAAAGCAGATTCTACTTCTTGGGAAGCATTAATGGCACTGTCAATAAAGAATTTTGAATTTCTCCTCTGCCCCTCTGCTTCCATCTCTTTTTGATTAGGAGTCATGCCTGTTTTTTCGGAAATGTTCTCTAAGATCACAACCGATGTGTCAATTGCTTGACCGACTCCTAATGTTAGACCTGCCAAACTAAAAACATTCAAAGTCAAGCCAAAGATTTTCATCAAAGCGATCGCTGCCAGAGTACACAGCGGAATCGTCAAACTGATAATCAATGTTTGCCTGAACGATCCCAAAAATAACAACACTGCTGCCGCTGCTAGCAATGCTCCAGAAATCCCCGAAAAGATGACATCATTTAAAGAATTGCGGATGAAGACAGATTCATCTGTGGTGGGACTCAAAGTCATGTCTGCTGGAATTAAACCCGATTGCCGTAATTGTTCAATTCGCCGCTTAACAGCATCTACAACTGTGATTGTGTTGGCCTCAGGCTGCTTTTGAATTGAAAATTTCACCGCAGGCTGACGGTTGAGGTAAACAAATACTCGCTGGTCTTCTGTATCGTCAATCACCTCAGCAAAGTCTCGCAAGTAGACGCGGCGGGAAGGTGCAGGGGAAGTAGGGGAGGCAGGGGAGACAGAGGAAGCAGGAGAAGAGGAGGAAACTTCCAAGGAAAGGTTTTCAATTTCTCTAGCATTTTGGAAGCGTCCTACAGTCCGAGTCAATGGCTCAGAATTTTGCCCCAGAATCCGGCCACCAGAAGTATCTTGGTTACGGGCTGTTAATTCATCTAAAACATCATTTAACCCTACACCCAAAGCTTGCAATCGGTTTAAGTCAACAAGCACCCGTACTTCTTCTTCTGCACCGCCAGATACATCAACTGAGGCGACTCCTGGCACTACACTGAGTTCACGCGTTAACTCCTCATCAGCAAATACGCGTAAATCTTTACCTTCTAAAGAAGGGGATGTCAGTGCCAATTCATAAACTGGCAATTGGGAAGGATCGACTTTAAATAAGCGCGGCTCCTCTATCGTATCTGGCAGTTGTCCTCGACCTCGGTTAAAAGCAGCAGTAGCATCGTTTAGGGCTTGGTCAATATCGCCCCCTGGTTGGAAGTATAAATCGAGGCTTACCTGTCCTTCACGGGTGCGGGAAAAAACTTGCACTACATTCTCGGTTGCCGATAAAGCTTCTTCTAAGGGTCTGGTGATTTCATCTACTGCTACTTCTGGTGAAATACCAGGGGCTTCTAGCCGAACCCCAATTCGTGGATAAGTTATTGACGGTAGGAGATCGACTTGGATAGTTGTGAGAAAAAATACCCCAATGACAATTACTGCCACGGTAAGCATGAGTGTGCCAATGTGTTGGCGGATAGCGATCGCACTAAGGCTAAATCCGCTATTGCCACTATTATTATTTGTCTGTTGCATGATCCTAAGTGATAAGTGCTAAGTGCTGACTACTGAGTACTTTTTCATTTGTGTGGTGGTATTGCTCACCCTACTATTGCTTTTCTGAAAGAATTGAAAGACTTACAGTGTCACCTTCTTTTAACGGCTTACCACTACGAACAACATAGCGTTCTCCCGCTTGCAAACCGGATAAAATTTCCACTCTCCCATCAGCCCTTTTTCCCAACATTACGGCTCGTGCTGTTACCTTGGTTTTGCCTTCTGTGTCTTTGACGACAAATATTGTTCCACTTCGGACTTGTGACTTTGCCTGTGCTACACCAGATGTGTTAGGTAGGGAAGAGTCCTGCTGTACATTTGTTTGCGTCTCCCCTGTACTCTTGGAGTTCTTGCTGCCTGCTTGTTTCTGAATAGCTGTTTGCGGCACTACAACTCGTTGTTGCGTCTGGTTTTCAAAATTAACTCGTGCCAGTAGTCCGCTGCCAATCTTGCCTTGAGTGTTGGGAATCACTACCTCTATAGGTATTAAGCGAGCTGTGGCATCGGCAGCTGGAGAAATGCGCGTAACTCTGCCAATTAATGTTTCGTTGGGGAAGGCATCTAAGCGCACTTGTACAGACTGTCCAACCTGAATTTGTGCCAGTTCTAATTCGGAAACCTGCACAACGACTTTGACACGGTTAAAGTCGCCAATTTTTAAGACTTCGCTACCTGCTTGCAGAAGATTGCCAGGTTCTGTCACCTTTTCCGTGACTACGCCAGTGATGGGGGATGTGAGCCGAGCGTAAGACCTGCGCTCTTTGGTTTGGGCAACCAATGCCTGTTGGGCAAGTACTCTACCTTGGGCAGCGGCGACGGCTTGCTGTTCTGTACGGACTTGCTCTTGAGCTGCCCGCAGTGCCTGGGCAGCTGTTTTCGCTTCAGTACGTGCTCGTTGGGCAGTTTGTTCAGCGATCGCTCCAGCTTTGAATAGATTCTGTTGACGCCCTGAGTCTGCCTGAGCTTGTACCACTTCTAGCCGCGCCCGTTCAACATCTGCACGAGCATTGCTTACCTGATTGCTTGCCCTAGCTACTTCTGATTTGAGGGCTGCTAGTTCTGCTTCTGCTTGCTTTAATTCGGTCAAAAGTATGGCATCATCTAACTGCCCGACGTTTTGCCCAAGCTTTACTGTATCACCCACATCTAAGTTCAAAGCCAATAACCGTGCTTCCACCTGCGATCGCAGTGATACAATCCGAAAGGGCGTTGTATTACCTGTATATTCGGGTGGTTTTTGCAGCAAGTCAGTTCGAGCGATTGCCACATCTACAGCCGTTGTACCGCCACCACGTTGTCCACTACCAGGACTCTGAGATTGTGCATCAGCCGATTCCTTGGGCAGCGCTCCACAATTCGCTGTCAGCAGTCCTATCCCCAGCAAACAGGGAATCAATAATATTGATGCAAAAGGGGAAGACGCCTTTGTGTCAGAACTACTCTTTGCATTTGCAACAGCCACATCAGTCTTCACAACTGAATCTAACTGGGTATTAATTACCTGGTTAGCGGCTGCCAAAGGTGAGATTTTCGCCTGCTTGTGCGGCTTATTTCTGTCCAAAATCATTTATTTTTCTCTTATTTGGGGAGCTTTTGGGGTTAAACAGCCGTGCATTACCAAGTAATTTTGAAACATTATGATTAATGGAAAGCGGCGAGAGTCAATTAGCTATCTTCTTGCAGAATTTTGTATCAAAAATTACTTTTTATTATGAAAAATTCTCACCACTTTAACTCATTACATTAAATCGGCAGCTTTTTTGCTTTCGATGCAATTCTTAACTTAGTATAAATATTTTTAAATTTCTTGCAATCTGCCCTTAGTAGAAAAGTTGCTTTTGCTGAAGATATGGAACTTTTACGCTCTTACTTCTAAAATGGGCAGTATCAAATAACTATACTTAGGTTTACATAGCCAGAACTAACCATAGCAAAATGCCTGGTAATTTTTACGTTTGATCCAATATATTAAGAATGGTAAAGATAAATTGCTTTTTTTGACGCTGTAATATTTCTATCAAGCAATTGCATAGACAGCAAAGAAAAGGGCGATATATATTACAGCCACTAAATATTAGGTGAGGAAAGTTACGAGTGACATCATTGCTAAAAATTGCACAAACCGCTGACGAATCCCAGATTTCAGAATTTTTCCAGGAATCAGTAGGTAAGTGGCGATCGCAAAGGCGCTACTACACCCTACCTGAAGGAGAAACTAAGGAAATGGAGAGTATAGTTACGATAAATTTTCTCAAACAGGGCTGTGATGAATTACAAAAGCTAGCTCAGATGCATGATTTGCCTAATACAGGTAGTTTGATCTGTGGTGCAGCAGTTACATGGGAAAGTTCGGATGTGCTGAAGGCAAGGAAACAGTCACAAGGTTCAACATTATTTGGGGCTGTGGGAAACACATTGTATCGCGATCGCGGTTTTGCCATATCCAAACCAGTCACCGCCCAGTATTATTTCTCCAACCCTAAAACACTGTGTTTGCGAACTGAGTACAACGGTTCAGTGTTTGAGGAAGAGTTAAAGCTAATTGGCAGCAAATACCGCACCAGACAAACCATTATTTCTCGTGCTGGTAAGCAGTTGATGATTGGTCAATATTTAGAAACGAGAATCGAAAGTTAGTTTATCGGGTGAGTCCAGCTAGCTACAACCTCACCCATTTTGGTACTAGCCAGCATTTAGCTAAACTCCAGCCCTGGTTTTATGCAATTTAAATGCTCATTAGTCGAGCAACTACTAATATAACTTTTTATAACAGTTTTTCAAACTTTCCCCCAGAAAGTTAGTTGCCATGTAATCATGGGAAGTGAAATGAGAATTAATTCGGCGACAGTGTTTGTTTTTAGTATTGACAGGCTTTTCCCTTTTGGTATTACAGACTTCTCTCCGAAATCTAAATCTCTACAAACTTATGATTTTGGAGACATTTAATGTCAATTTACGTAGGTAACCTCTCCTATGATGTTACACAAGATGCGCTGAGTGCTGTGTTTGCAGAATATGGTGCTGTAAAGCGTGTTCAACTACCCACTGACCGTGAAACAGGTCGTTTACGCGGCTTTGCTTTCGTGGAAATGAGTTCAGAAGATGAAGAAGCAAAAGCCATTGAAGCTCTTGATGGTGCTGAGTGGCTTGGTCGTGACCTCAAAGTAAATAAAGCCAAGCCTAGAGAAGACAGAGGTGGTGGTTCCTTTGGTGGTGGTAACCGTGGCGGTGGCGGCGGCGGCTACAATCGTAACCGCTACTAAGCTCAATAGACGAAAGAAACTTAATTGAATCTAGAAAAGGCTCAGGCAGCAATGCTTGAGCCTTTTCTATGCAAAATTTTGACTCAAAATAATTTTGAGCACGCCTATGATTCTCTAACTAGAGTGCCCTGATGAAAGATCATTTTCCATCGAGCATTGTTCAATTTTCAGATGGAACTTCGCAGCGAATGAACAGGCTGTTCGCCAGATATATGTATGACTTACGATAAGTTACTAAAACAACTCCTGTTGCTAAAACTAAGGGTAAACATCGAAAAACCTCGCTGCTGACTTTGAGGAAAGGTTACGAAAGTTAAATAGATTTTTTATGCCAGATATATGGATATATAACGATCTGAGTCGCCTTGCCAGCAAGCATCCAAAAGCAATATAAGTATTTTTACGTAGATTTAATTGGATTTTGTTGTTAAATTAAATGCTAACTTTATAGATTTTGACCGCTATTTTACGGTGTCTTAACCAAAACATTGAGTACTGAACTTATATTTGAGAGGTCTGGAAACGCTTATACATCGGTGAACATGAAAAACATTAGCAAATTAGCTGTGGTAACTATTGGATCCGTGGCTCTGTCCTTGGGTATTGTTGGAAATGCCCAAGAAGCTGACGCTACAGGCTTAATTAATGGCGGTTTTGAGCAGCCGATTGTTCCTAGTAACCTGTCATGGGCATCAATCGACGAATCTCTTGTTCCTGGGTGGGAGACTACAGCTACAGATAATAAAATTGAAATTCAAACTCCTAGATTGTTCCATGCTGGAGCATTAGGCACAGACCAATATGCTGAACTTAATGCTAATCAGGTATCTAGCTTATATCAAGATGTAGAGACTACATCTGGTACAACTATGTTTTGGCGATTTTTCCATCGAGGTCGTCAAGGTGTAGATACGATGCGTTTGTCTATTATTGACCTTACGACTAATTCAACTCTCTTCAGCCAAATATACAACACTGGTAACACAGCTTGGGTAGAGTATCAGGGTACAACTGTTGCGACTGGTGGTACAACACGCTGGCAGTTTGACTCAGTAGCTGCTGCTGGTGGTAATCCCTCAATAGGAAACTTTTTAGATGAAGTTTACTTTGCAGAGAAACCACCAGAAGGTTTCCAAACAGTTCCTGAACCTGCTTCTGTTCTTGGTCTTTTAGCAATGGGTGCATTTGGTATTGTTTCCACCCGGAAGCGTAAACAGTTAAATATTGAGAATTAACGACGGTTTGTAACAGGGTTTTTTGGTTCTACTGACTTTCTTTATGCTCATTAATTCAAGTGAAAGGTCTACAAAAAGTTCCTTTCATAGCACTTGAACACTATTTGGCATAAAAGGTATGTAGAACTATTTTTTTGTTTTGATTTGAGATCAAAATCTTTTTACACGATCGCACCCTCATGAGGAAGCTAATAAAAAAAACCGCTGATTGGTAGGGATTTCAGCGGGGTTAAATAATACAATTATTTTTTTCAGAGAAACCAACACTAAACTTGATTACAGAATTACCAGAAACTTTTACGAGTAATAGTAACTATCTATGAATTTTATGAGCTAGGTTTTTAGCATGATGCTTATGATTTTTGTGATGTGTCTTGTGATGAACTTTAGCACCTTTTATACTAGCTACATGGATAATATTAGCTTGAGCTTCAGATGCAAAAACAGTTACAGGCGCAGCAAAAATTAAAGCCAAAAGTCAAGCTTGAGCAAACTTATTCACTTGAAAATCCTCATCCGGTAATCGACAATCTAACTATCCAATAGGGATATGTCATAAGTTTGTAATTAATATGAATCTTTTATGTCTATTTTTACAACCGTAAAACATAGGGCTTACAAGGAATACTTAGCTAAAAAATCCTTGCTGTCATCAGAATTGGTGGCATTTCAAAGTTAAATGTCACATTTTGGACATCATCTAAATAACTGCTATTTGGCTATGATGGCTGTGTGAATTTTGATTAAGAAATGCTGAGTTCCATCAATTCTTCTGCTACTTCAAAGTTAGCAGTGACATTTTGCACATCATCCAAACCTTCTAGAGTATCAATTAACTTGAAAAGCGATCGCGCCTGATCCGGATCAGTAACTTCTACACTATTACTGGGAATCCAGCGCAATTCAGCATCAGTTACCTTAACGCCTCGATCTTTGAGTGTTTGGCTAAGGTTTTCTAAATTTGCAATGTCAGTAAATACCTCAGCCATTTCATCTTCAGTCATCTCATAAGACTCAGCACCGCCTTCGAGGGATGCTTCTAAAAGCTGTTCTTCGTCAACCACACCCTGCACTACACAAACGCCTTTTTGGTCAAACATCCAGCTAACGCAACCTGTTTCACCAAGATTGCCACCATTTTTGCTAAAAGCTACACGCAAGTCAGCAGCAGTGCGATTGCGATTATCTGTGAGGGCTTCGATTAAAATCGCTACACCACCAGGACCGTAACCTTCATAGCGAATTGCTTCAAAGGTAGCACTATCCCCGCCAAAAGAGCCTGCACCTTTAGCGATCGCTCGTTCAATATTATCATTGGGGATACTCGCTGCCTTTGCCTTGTCAATTGCCGTGCGAAGTTGAAAATTCAGCGCCGGATCTGGTACACCACTTCTAGCCGCAACGATAATCGCTCTGGATAACTGAGTGAAGGTTTTTCCCTTTTTTGCATCTACTACCGCTTTTTGGCGTTTAATATTTGCCCATTTACTGTGTCCTGCCATAATCTGAAATTATCAAAACTCTATTCAAGATTAGAATATATTCGCTGGCAATAACCATAACTTTAGATAATTATGCAAGGCTAGATTAGAATCGCAAAATTGTAGTGAGGAAATTACGAGAATTGACCAATCATTTTAATCAACATCATGCACGATTTTTTTCGCCTCCTCGTTATGCCAAGCGAAAAAGAAAATCAGGATTTTGTGAATAAGATAGCACAGATAAAGGTATTTTTAGGCCAAGCTAAATATGGGCGATCGCGTCCGATATTTACTGATTACAATCGGATTTATGACAATGTAGGTCGGGCGATTAAATCTATTTGTCGGGTAAAAGTTTGCCAGCAGAATCACTCAAAGCAACTCAACAACGTTTGGATTTGATTTTCAAGTGATTAAAGCGCGTAGTTTACCGCCGTAGGCATCGCATCCCCTTTAAATCACAAAAGGTTCAAGTTTACTGTTATACCACTCTTCTTTAACCCGTTCAGTAATCAGCGGTCTAATGATAAACTTGGGCGGGCGACCATCCAGAACATCAATCCGCACGCATGAGTAAGGCAGTCGGTTCTGAAAGTTGTAGTCATGACGACCCACAAAAAGCATTGAATCTGCAACTTTGCGAGTGGGTTTACCTGCAATCTCAGCAAAAGTCTCCACCAATTCAGTTCCCCCTCGCCGTTGATAACGGGGACGATGACCACTACCACCAGAGATAATGTAGTTAATGTGGGAGTCAGCAAATCCGGTATCAGTTGTGCAAAGATGCTCCAGACAGTGAGCGTGACCGTTTAAAATCAAATCGACTATGGGACGTTCTTTAATTAGAGAACCAAGAGTTTGTGCAACTTGTTCAAAGACCCAGCGCAAACGGTGGCGAACCGCCAAGGTTTGTGCCTGATTCCACTTTGTAGCCTCTGTGACATAAGGGGGATGGTGGAAAAAGATGACACGTCCGCGTACCTCAGAAGTATTCCAAGATTCAATTAGTCTGCTTCGCAACCATTCAAGTTGTTCAAAATCGATCGCAGGCATTTTCTGAGATGCCAATTGTTTTTCAATGTCGATTTTGATCTCATTAATTTGGTCTAATTTGGCACTCAGGTCATCGAGTTGTTCCGCTTCGGTGGGTTTATCTGGGTTGAGGCGATCGCATATTTTCAAAATCTGCAATTCTTCTCGATCTATCTCATGGCGACGCTTTTGCAATTCTCGGCGGTAAATCTCCCCTTCTTGAGTTGCAGGCAAAGGTGATGGTGTATTAAAGGTATTAGAATCCAGTGCGAAAAAGTCAATACCACCGTAACGAAAGGTGTAATAGCGATTGGGTAAGCGGGTAAACTTTCCAGGCTCATAACGCAAACAACGCCCTGTGTCGGTCTTAGCAGTGTAGTGCCGATCTAAATGATGTTCTAACTCTTGTGGCGAAGCGATCGCCTGGGTGTAGTCCATAAATGCTCGTGCATAGGCATTACCTTGATACGATCCATGCCAGCCAATCTCGATATCTTTGTACCGGAATAGGCGACGTAGTGACGATGTTGTGCCAGTAAATAAACGGTACATTAACGGCACATCGTAGTAATCATGATTACCAAGTACTGGCAAAAACGGCAGATTAAACACCATATCGTCATAAGGAATGCTTTTCGGGTTGTCGCCACCTACAAGAAATTCCCGGTAAGGCTCAATAAAGTTTGTTGAATAATATTCTTGAGAACCTACCACATAGATTACATCGCCTGTGTGCAACACAAAACTGCAATCATCGCGGTGAGGAAGCATCAGTTCGGCAACTCTTCGTTGGGGGTGATGTCGAGAATGGGATTTGGTGCCGGAATCACCGATAACCATAAAGGAAAATTCTGGACTATCCTGCCTGCGATCGTCAATAACTATGCTGGTTTGGTCAATTCCCCGTTGCACAAAACTTGGATGCATCCACCGCACCCGTTCCTTCATCTTTTGGATTTTCACAGGAATCGGTGGATCGGAAATCAATTTCATGGCTGATAACTCTTGAATGCCTAACGCACATGCCGATTGTAACGAAATATTTAATTGTCATTTGTCATTAGTCATTTGTCATTGGTGAATAACCAATGCCCCATGTACCACGATCTAATTGCCCAATCCCCAATCCTTACGGTAAATTTTCTCGCAGTAATGCTCGAAAGCCTGCTTGTTGAAAATGCTCATCAGCAGTCAGTGCTTCAGTTATTCCGCTATATTGCATCACAATAAAAGATACGCAATCGACAAATCCCCATTCTTTCTCTGTTCGTTCGCGATATAGCTGGAAAGCACGTTCGTAGAGTTCCTGAGAGAGGGGGACAATTTCTACTTTGGAGTCTGCTACTAGAGAATTTAATAATATGATTGCCGCCTGACGATAAGGTTGTTGGGATAAGGCATTGCCAATTTCCAACATCACCGCCTGTGTTGTCACCAAACGTGTTTCTGCTGCTTGTAACATTTTAGCCAGATGTAAGGCTCGGTCATGCAAGCGATCGCTCGGTGCAGATAAGGCAATGGCAAATGATGTATCCAGAAAGACTTCAGAATGCATGAAAAGTTTACTTAGTGTATAAATATTTATCTATATTGGCAGACCAGTCAGCTGGCCCATCTAAGTTGAGCGATCGCGCTGTTTGCAGAAATGATACTGTTTCATGTTCACTTGGCGGTAAAATTTCAATACTCATTCGCACACGGGTATTGATTGGCAGTGCGATCGGTTCAGCCGGATAGAAGACTTTGCCATTAAACACAGCTGTGATTTTTTCTACCATTTTTCTCAAAAAATGCTTCTCGTCTATCCTAAGCTGGTTGTGGTGATACGGGTAGGGTAGATGACGCCATAAGTAGTGAAGATACTTATACTTGTCTTACAAATTATCTCGATTTTTCAGAATGACCTAAGCTACTAACTGAATTACACCCCACTGTCCATTTGTCAACCAAGAAGAGTCAGATTTGGCTACTTCCTGAATAACTTCTGGTTTTAAACCTACTATTACTTCTGACTTCAGGGTGCGTAGAGCTACCATTGGCATAGGTAGGTAGCAAACTATATCTGCAATGTTGGTGGTAAAATCCCAGTGGCGATCGCCTAATAATCGGCGATAATTGGCATCTCCTTTGACTATAACCAAACTCGCATTGGCTAACTCATTTTTGAGAGAGTTGGGTATTTCCCAAAAGGCTAAAGGCGATGTCCAAAAGTAATCTTCAAATAACACTAAATGCCCTGATGCAATATTTTCTTGCAATCTTTGGGCAAAGGATATAACTTGTTTATGTTCACTAGTGGCTAAAAACTTTGTTGTGTAATGTATATCTTTAATCATCGCATCAGATACAAAAGTCGGATGTGGCTTTAAGTGTAGATAAACCTGATTAGCCAGTCCGCTACTTAATAGAAAATCTACTAAACATAAATCACAAACCAGTTCAAAACCAGCATTGTCTACAACAAAATCAATCCGTCTATTTTGAGAACTATTTAACAAGTCCGTGACTTGGGAAGCATCATTTACTAGGATGTGAGCTAGTTGAGTTTGAATATCAAAACGACTTCGGTCACTATCGAATGCTGACCATAAACTCAAGTCAACTCGATTTCCCCAGAGAGCAAAATATAACAGTGCTATTAAAGCTGTTTGGTTTGATTCTTCGCCTAGTTGTGAATTATCTAACCAATTGTTAGCCTGACCACACAGCAGAATAATCGAGTCTAGAGATGTTTCCAAACCTTGAGTTTTTTGCAACTCAAATGGATCGACACCTTGCCATACACCAGGGCGAAAATAATTAGTAATTTCCAGAATTAACCGAAAAAAATAAGTTTCAGCAAAAAACCAGGGAACATCTATCCAACGTTGACCTTTGTAGGATTCTAAATATGTATTCCAGGCGGAAAAATCTACAGCAGTATCATTTAAAAGAGGTGGCAAAAATCCTGTCGGCAGTTCTGTAGCCAAATTTTCTAAACTGGTATTAATCTCAGATGGGAAATTATTTTCAGCGATAACTCGACGAGCGATCGCAGGCATTCGTTGAGTGACTGTAAACTCAGTAAAAGAACCAACCTCTGACCCCAAAAGAGACGGTGGTATAGGTAACTTGGGGATGTGGGATATATTCACCACAAAGTTTTCTTGTCCTCATATTTCTAGTTATTCTAACTTGAGCACGAAAATGAGGTGGGAAAATTGTTAAATCAACTCAAAAGCGGAATAAATTGACCGATGGCTGCAAACAAAGCATTTAAAAAAGTCAGAAAATCTCTTCAGGAAGCTGGAATCAGGTTTGTCCGTATCCTTTGGTGTGACAACGCCAACATCATTCGTGGCAAAGCTGTTCATGTGGAAATGTTATCCCACTACTTTGATTATGGTGTGGGCATTTCTGCGGGACAACAGGGAGTACCTGTAATGTATGATGCCGTCATCCCCGAAACTGGTCTAGGGCCAGTAGGCGAAATCCGCTTAGTACCAGATTGGTTTAGCTTCACTCCTTTACCCTATGCTCCCAATCATGCTCGTGTAATGGGAAATATGGTACTTAATGGGAGTCCTTGGGCGCTGTGTCCCCGTAATTTTCTGGTACGAATGATTGAGGCGGCGAGACGCGAGGGGTTAGAAATTCGGGCTGCATTTGAAAATGAATTTTACCTGTTACGGCAAACATCTGAGGGAATTGTACCCGCAGATTCCACAGTTTTTGCTTCGACTCAAGCAATGGATAGGCATCGAGAAGTAATTGATGAGATAGTCGAGGCACTCATTGCCCAAAGAATTCCTGTAGAGCAGTATTATCCCGAATCAGGGCCAGGTCAACAGGAAATCTCCATACGATATACTGATGCTTTACGGGCAGCTGATTGGCAGATTAGCTTTAGAGAAACCGTGAGAGCGATCGCTCATCACCACAACCTTACAGCCTCTTTCTTACCCAAAATTTTCCCAGATGCGGCTAGTAGCGGTTGCCACATCCATCTTAGCCTCTGGCGTAACGGGCAAAATCTCCTACCAGATCCTCAAGATATCTGCGGTCTTTCCCAGATAGGCCAAGCATTTATCGCTGGTATACTTGAGCATTTGCCAGCACTGATGGCGTTGACTACTCCTAGTACTAATTCTTACCGCCGCATTCGTCCTCATAGCTGGAGTGGTGCTTTCCGTTGTTGGGGACTAGATAACCGTGAAGCCGCCGTGAGAGTGCCCAGCAATCCTGGATTCAACGGTTCCAGCCATTTCGAGTTAAAAACTGTTGATGCATCAGCCAATCCTTACCTCGCTTTAGGTGCGGTGATTGCAGCCGGACTCGACGGTGTGCAACGAAGTCTAAAATCGGGAAATCCTGTTACACAAGACCCCGGACACCTGCCAATTGAGGAACGTCATGCCAATGGTATTGATCTTTTACCACAAAGCCTTGGCGAAGCTCTAGACCATCTAAAACAGAATAATATTCTTTTAAATGCTTTAAATCCAGACTTATCACAAGCATTTTTAGCAGTGCGTCAAGCTGAGTGGTTAGCGATGAAAGATTGGGAATTGGAGGCAGAAGTAAAGCTTTTATTAGAGAAATACTAGAGTTATTGGGAGACACAGAGATTAATCTCAGCACTCCTGACGACTTAATTTTGCTGTAAATCCGTTACGAACTTGGCAAACCTATATTTATTCAGATAAATCATTAGTATTGCTGAATGATGTCAACTGTGACTCTACCGCGTTGAGGTAACTTTGATCATTTAAAACTTGCGCTGATAATTTATTAGCCCTAACAGCAGCCTGAACCACATCTTTCGCAGTTAGGTTTCCGATTTGGTATTCAGATATCAAAGCGCTCCCACTGGGAATGCCTTGGTTTTTCAAATAACCTTGATAAGCTAGAAAGGCAGTATTGAAGGGTTGCAGATAATTGGCATCTGTGGGATTTTTGCGTAAAGCATTAGAGTTGACATCTGTATTTATTTGTTCACCACCATTGTTAATATTAGCTGTTTGAGCACCAGCAATTCTAGGTATAAAAGCAATAGAAGCAATGATAAGTGCAGAATTGAGCAAGGCTGTAAGTTTCATAAATTTCTCCTCATTAGAACTAGGTTAATTAGCGGTAAAACTGTAAATGATCTAAGTTACAACTCAAACACACAGAGGTAACTTAGATCATTCAAAATTGCCAAGACCCATCATGTAATAGGCGAGAAAAGCAGTATCAAAAGGTTTGAGGCAATTGACATTCGTGGAATAACTAGGGAAAGTGTCAGAGTTGACATCTGTGTTTATTAATGGGCTATTGTGATTCTTAGCTGGATGAAGGCTAGTGATTTTAGACATAGAATTAATCCAAGCAACAATATATGCAGAATTTATCAAGTTTGTGAATTTCATCGAGTTATCTTCAATTAGAAAAAAGTGCAGCAAGTATTCTCTAGTAATAGAGTCCACTGTTTTATTAGTCTCAAATTTTTATGGTCAGTTCACCTAATTGATAAGGTAATTTGTAAATTAGCTAAAAAGGTGAGTCAAATTCACCCAAATTGGAAAAGTTGGAAATTATTAAAAGGTTTAGTAAGAACTTAAAAAAGGCAAAACATGCTAGATAAATCCTTGATTGGCAAGCATCTCTAGAAGGTGCGTTAGCGTAGCTCACCGCAGGTATTGCTTACTCACATAGTTATCTTCTAAATATTTTTTGCTTGACGCTATAAACCGAAATCCAACTTTGTTCTGGCTCATTAACTTTCCATACCAATATGCTATAAAATGTTTCCGATAGAAGCAAATGTATTTAATTTTCAAATTAATAAATAAAAGTGATTGCAATTAATATCTAGGGAGAAATTCCCGCAACGCATCGCCTCTTCGTGACTTCTGAACTACTTCGGCGGTGTCACAGGTTCTAGAAATTGACTACAAATAAGCTGATAGTGTCAAAATGTTATATGTATAGTTTATTTACAAAGTCATTTATGCCGAAAGCAATTTGGAATGGAGCTGTTTTAGCCGAGAGTGATAATACTGTAGTTGTGGAAGGCAACCATTATTTCCCTGTTGACACCATTAACAAGCAGTACTTCGCAGAAAGTAACACCCACACTACTTGTCCTTGGAAAGGTGTTGCCAGTTACTACAGTATCAACGTTGATGGGCAAATCAATAAAGATGCCGCTTGGTACTATCCCAGTGCTAAGGAGAAGGCTAAAAATATTGAAGGTTATGTGGCCTTCTGGAAGGGTGTAAAAGTCGAGGCTTAATGAAGGTTCCTGGAAGTATTTTAGTTTCAGGTAATTGATATTATGTCTGACTAATTGTCCATAAAATAATCAGCCTGCACAGGCGGGCTGATTATCTAAACTATTTGCAAATTTATTTTAATACGTAATTATACCTTCGCTTTGTAAAATGCTGCTTGCTTTCTCTTCGCCAGCCAAGCCAGACTACTAGCAAGTATAGTACCAGCGATCGCACTGGGTTCGGGTACTCTTGTCGGGAAAAGAGTACCAGATGTAATAGTTATCTCGCCTCCTGACACTGAAATATTGCCACCACTGCTAATTTGCCCAGAATTACCGACGATAGTGCCGCCTTCTATACTATTATTATCGCGAATGCTGAGATTATTACCACCAACGCTGATTTGTCCAGCATTACCGTCGCTGATGCTGCTATTGGTAAACGTTACGCTACTAGAATTGTAAGCATTGATATTACCAGCGATCGCTAGCCCAGAAAGTGTAACATCGGCGGCGTTAATATCAAACACGGCGAATTGATTATTGCCACTGATGGTAAGTAAGTGAGCACCTGGGCCATTAATAGTAAGATTTTTAGCAATCGCAAGTGCCCCACTCGTCAGGGTAATTGTACTAGGATTACTTCCCAATAAGAACTCTACCACGTCATTGCTAGTTGCAATGTTGATCGTATCTCGCAATGAGCCAACACTACTGTCATTGAGATTGTTAACCGTCAAGGTAGCAGCTCGTGCTGATTCCACTTGCATTATTACCCAGCCCAAAGCAACGGCTGTGGAAATAGCTTGAGCGACAGCCTTTTTTCTATTGTTTTTTATCACCTAAAACTCCCGGTATTAATTTGTCAAAGAATAAAAAAGTTATTTGTACAATTACATAGATACATCATAATGTTTAAATTTAATTTGCAAAGCGGGTTTTAATAATTAACAGATTCAAAATGTAATTGAATAATTTTCAAAAGGCTGTGAAATATTGCCCGTATCGCTAGAAATGCTTCAATATGCAGCGAATAGCGATCGCCTATTCGTGGCTTCGACTTGAATCAAAGGTGGTTCACTCTGCATCAATACCTTTCCACAGTTGAGATACAGGTATAGTATTTCCAATCATCGCATCGTACCAACCTTTCGTAAATCTGAGTTGTGCTGGTAATACTATAGGACTTGTATATATAAGTTTTGCTTAAGCTGTGGTAATGATCGCATAAGCGTTTGCCACAAATAGATAAGCTTTGGTAACAAAACAACTTTATTGATAAGTGTTGCTTAAGCTGTGGTAACGAACGCATAAGCGTTTGCCACAAATACATAAGCTTTGGTAACGAACGCATAAGTTTTCGTTACCAACGGATAAGCTTTGGTAACGAAACAAGTTGTGTTGGTAACGAACGGACAAGCTGTGGTGACGACAACAACTTTATTCCTAACGACAGCTTCTGTGTTGGTAACAAATGGACAAGCTGTTGTTATTACGGGAACTTTAATTTGTAACGTCGCTGCCGCAAAAGTCCTCGAATCCACGACTTCTAGTCACCAGGGCACTAGAAGTTAAAACAAATAGTGCGTTACACCAAAAGCGTAACGCACCTTAAAAAAATACCTGAAACCTAATTATGAATTAACAATTATCAATTTTTAATTAGAAGCTGCCTTTTCTGCTACAGGATGAATTATTTCCTCCAGTGTTTGGAGTAATTCTTGCTCGTTGTAAGGTTTAGAAAAGTAAGCCCGCGCCCCCAATTGCATAGCCAATTGCCGATGTTTATTGCTGCTACGAGAAGTCAGCATGGCAACTGGAATATTTTTTGTATCAACGTCTGAATTTACCTTACCTAAAAAGCCATAACCATCTAGGCGAGGCATTTCAATATCGCAAATTACTGCCTCAACTCTCAATCCACTATGGAGTTTTTCTAAAGCATCTTGACCATCTTTAGCTTGCTCTACTTGATATCCTCCTTTTTCAAGGGTCAGTGCTAAAAATCGGCGAACATTAATCGAATCATCTACAATCAAAATTGTGCCTTTCTGCTTAATAGAGGCTGCTGAGATTTTCTCTTCATCAAATATCAGGAACGGTGTTTTTAACCTTGCTGATGGTAATTGAGTACCTCTAGGAGTCTTCCGATTTGTAGCAATCCAATACAGCAACTCATTGACATTAACTAGTGGCACTACTCGACCATCACCGAGAATTGTGCAGTTGCTAAAACCTTCGGGTAAAGGTATATTTCCCTCGACTTGGCGAATAGCAACTTCTTGTTCACCCCAGCAACGATCTATTTGAATTGCTACTGGCTGATTATTACCTTTAACTACTAACACGCTGTTAGTACTAATGGCTGCTGGAATTTCTAACTCTGGGCTATCGTAGCGTAGGCAATTAAACTCTAAATAACGAATTAGGCGAATCAGTGGCAGCATGGTTCCTTGCCAATTTAAAACTTCGCTACCAGCCATTTGAAAAACTCGCTCGTCTTGGAGTAAAGATATTTCTGAAATGACATCTGTGGGAAATGCTAATAGAATCTTGTTGATTTCTACCAGCAGAACTCGCGCAACGGAAAGTGTAAACGGTACTGATAGGGTGAAGGTAGTACCAACTCCTGGTTCCGTATCAACTTTCACATCTCCTCGAATTAGTTTGAGATTGTTGCGAACCACGTCCATACCGACACCGCGACCGGATAATGCTGTCACTTGCTCGGAGGTAGTAAAACCTGGTTCAAAAATTAGTGATAACAGTTCTTCATCACTAGCATTAGCAAGTAAAGAAGCATCCAATCCCATAGCTAGGGCGCGGGTGCGAATTTTCTCCAGAGAAATGCCCCAACCATCATCACGGATAGTAATGATGGTGCGATTACCGCGGTGAGTGGCTGTAATTTCAATCAATCCTTGTTCTGGTTTACCCAAAAGGCGACGCGTGGCTGAGTCTTCGATACCATGATCGAAAGCGTTCCTTAATAGGTGCATTAAAGGTTCATTTAAAGCTTCTAAAATGCTGCGTTCAATTAGAGTGTTGCCACCTTCAATTTTTAACTGCACATTTTTTCCATACTCTACATTTAAATCGCGTAAAGCTCTAGGAAAACGTTCGACTAAATCGGACAGCGGCCGCATTCTGATGTGATTTAGTTTGGTTTGTAACTGTTTTGATGTTTTGTTTAGTTTACGAGCAATATGGTCTGTATCATCTACACTGAGTTGCACATCTGTTGTGACTTCCTGTACCTGAACAATGGTTTCCATAACTTCCTGCGATCGCAGGTTTAAATCGTTATAGCGATCCATCTCTAAGGCATCAAATTCCCTGTCTACATCTTGTGTTTGGTGGCTATTTTCATCTTGCACCTGCACCCCGTTAGACATGGCAGCTTGAGTGGAAATTTTGTCGTAAACTATACGTAATTCCTGGTTTTCTCGGTCGAGAACTTGAACTCGCTGGTTGAGGTTACGAACGAGTTTGCGTAATCTTTCTAGTTGCGAGTTTAACCCATTTCTCTGAACAATCAGTTCGCCAAACAAATCATTAATTTGCTCTAATTGTTTACTAGGAACTCGGACGCTATTTTCATGAATTTCTCGTTCTTTACCAGCGGTAACTGGCTCTCCTTTGCCTTCGTTAAATCTGGCATCTGGAGGATTATCTTCTCTAGTAAATATTGTATTGTGCTCGGTGACATTGACGGCATTTACATCATCGGCAAATTCTGCATCCACAAATGTAAAATTAGCAGCGATACCTGCGGTGGGCTGCGCTAACGCCTCATCTTTAGTCCAAGTTTCTGGAGTTATCTCTGCTTGCCAAACAGCTGTTGACACTACTTCTGTGTCGAGGATATCTGTGGGGAGAAGCTGTGGTATTACTTCTGCTGGTAATAGTAGCTGGGATTGCGTATAACTACCCAATTCAATTTCTGTAGGCAAGTTATCTAGTTGATTTGTCAGCACCAAAGCTTGCGATCGCCGCCATGCTTGCAATGCTAACTGGGCAATTTCGGGAATGCGCGAGCTGCTAATAGTTTCCAAGTGCTGCGTTACTGATTCACAAAGCTTGGTAAAAGCTGCCAACTGGAGCATTTCCCCCAAACCGCCTAATTCAGCTGCCATGATCACAACTTCTTCATGCAAACCAGGCTGTTCGCTATCTGCCAATACCGATTCTAGACGCTGCAAACACTCTTCTACTTCTGTTGCAAATAGCAAGGGGATAACGTCTTGGCCATCTTCTGGGGATAGCATGGTTGAGGCATCCTCAGGGGTGGGGTCACCCAAGCGATCGTGCAACTCATCAAAAATTGGGTAACAAAAGGTTGCTAACCACGCATCTTCGACAACATTTCCTTCTGCAAGCAATTCTACAATCTGACGTAGCCAGTCAACTCCAGATAGCAATAAACTTTGCAGCTGAGTATCAATTTCTAAAGAATTTTTTTTAGTTTTTAAAACTTTAAAGGAATCTTCCAGACGGTGAGATAAATCACTTAGCGATCTAAATCCCATCATCCCCGCACCACCTTTAATTGAATGAGCGGCTCGGAGTGCAGCATTGATTTTATCCAAATCGATGCGGTTACTAGTATCGATTTCTAGCAATACCGCTTCTAAGGTATTTAAGTAATCAGTTGCTTCTTCCAGAAACTGCATCTGGATTTCTAGTTCTTTGTCTTGTAGCATGATTTTTGTCCTTAGTCATTGCTCATTGGTGAGCCAGTGCGGTCTTGAGGGTTTCCCCCATGAGCAACTGGCGTTAGCGCAGCGTTAGCGAGGCACGAGCGTCACCCGAAGGGTCATTAGTCATTAGTCATTGGTCATTGGTCATTGGTCATTAGTAAAAGGACAAAGGACAAATGACAACAGACAAATAACAAAAGTCATTCGTCATTGGTCACTAGCAAATAGCAAAGGACAAATGACAAATGACAAACTTAACTAACTTTGAAAGCCTCGACAGTCTCTTGCAACTGCTGGGAAATCTCCACCGTTTGTTGCAGAGATTCAGAAACTTGGCGAGACGAATCGCTGGTGCGTTGTGATATAGCAGCGATATCTTTCATCAATTGGCTAACACTTTGCGATGTTTCAACCTGAGATGCAGTTGCAGTGGAAATCGACTGTACTAAGGAGTCAATTTGACACGATACATCCAAAATTTGACTTAGACTTTGTTTAGCCTCCTCCACAATTCGAGTCCCTTCTACCACTTGGGTGGTTCCTATTTCCATTGCTTGCACTACTTCACTGGTTTCTCGTTGGATATTTTCAACAATTTGTTCAATTTCTTGAGTTGCTGCGGCACTCCGAACTGCTAGTTCGCCAACTTCTTCAGCCACTACGGCAAAACCTTGACCTTCTTCACCCGCACGCGCTGCTTCAATACCTGCGTTAATGGCAAGCAAGTTAGTTTGAATAGCGATTTGGTTAATCAAGGAAACCACGCGAGAAATTTGTTGCGAAGATTCTCCCAAACGTTTCACTTTCTTGGCAGTTTCACCCACAGTTTCCCGCAAAGATAGGATGTTTTGTACTGTCAAATCCATCGCGTGTCCGCTCTTGGTGGCGGTCTGAGCAGCATTGTTGGCGATGAAGGCAGCTTTTTCGGCACTTCCGGCTACGACTTGCATAGATTGGGTCATTTGGTCAACAGCATCAAGGGTGCGGTTGATTTCGGCAGCTTGGGTAAGTGCTTCCTCTGCTAAATGGCGAATGGCTCCTTCATTAGAGCCAATGGCGCTATTCACATGGATAGCAGCTTGTTTAACTTGGGTAACAATATCCCGGAGGCTTTCCACAATGGAGTTGAAAAAGTCGGCAACAGTACCTATTTCTCCAGCGGTTACGTCTGCACGCACTGTCAGATCGCCTCTGGCTGCACCTTCTACGTTGTTGAGTAGTTGTAAAAGTTGTTGTTGGAGTGTTTCTTTTTCTTGACGTTCTTCGTCTGACCCGGTTACAGCAACATTTCTGACTTGTTCTATCTGTTCTAATAACTTGGCTTGTTCTAAGGCATAGCCGACTTGAGTTGCTATCTGTTGAAACAAGTCAATTTCTGGCTGTTGCCAAACACGAGGAGTTTCGCAATGATGAGCAATTAATAAGCCTAAAAGTTGCTCTTGGGCAAGAATCGGTACGATCAAATTACCTTTGACAGCAAATTTTTCCAATAGTTGGATGTAACTGTTGGCATTTTTCAGGCTTTGGTCTTGATGAATGTTGGCAACTGCTTGCACCTGTCCATCGCGATCAGTTTCTAGATAACGTTCTCGAAAATAGGGGTCGTTAATTTGCACTCCCAGCATTTCCGGCCAATTACCAGTTACCGATTCTGCAACGACAACGCCATCCAAAGTACCTGGATTCAGACTATAAATGATTACCCGATCTGTTTTTAGGATTTGCTGAACTTCTTTGACTGCTGCTTGATAAATATCTTCAGTTTTGAGAATTCTCCGAATTCGTAGGGTGATATCTGCTAGTAATTTTGCCCCTTCAACGTCCAGTTCCTGTTCCTTAACTAAGACCTGCAATTGTTCGGCCATCTGGTTTATATTTGCACTCAATACCCCTAATTCGTCTTCTCTTTCAATTTCCAGACGGGTATTGAATTTACCTTGACCCAGCTTTGCTAATGCCGCAGTCGCATTGAGAATTGGCTGTGTAGTAAGTTTAGCTAACCGAGATGCGATCGCAGCTACAATCAATGCTGTCACTGCTGTGCCGATGGCTATAATCCACAATAATTGTCTTTGCGGTTCAAATACAATTGCTGTGTCTGTAGATAAAAGTACTTGCCAGTTTAAATCAGGTAAGCCATCTAGGGTACTAGCTGGTACGTAGCTAACTAGTTCTTGTTTTTTGTGAGTTTTCGGAACTTCTATAAAACTATCTACCTTTTTGGCTGCCAGCAGTTTAGGTAAATTAGAATACTCTCCCTTGGCCTCTTTCCCCAATAATTCCTTTTGGGGACTCAAGAAAACTGTTCCTGAAGCATCAAGTAAATGGTATTGTTGCCCATTAGCTACGTAGTTTTTGATTACTTCCTCTAAAGATTTTACGGGCATACGTGCTTGTACCACGCCAATAGTTTGACCCGTCCTTGTCTCTTTCACAGGTGCAGCTAGATAAATACTCACTACACCAGTATTCTTTACTGCTTCAGGTTTGCTGATGACAGGAGTATCTTTTTGTAAAGCGTCTTGAAAATAGGTACGATCTTTTTGATTTTCCAAGGGTTCGCCTGTGGACTGCACAATCAAGTTACCTTGGCGATCAAAAACAGCAATACTGTCATAAGCTTTGTAGGCTTCAACAACTCGATCTAAGACTGCTTGCTTTTCTTGAGTACTAATACTAGCTTGAGAATTTGTCAAAAATAGTAAGTTTGATATTACCTGAATATCACCGTAGCGTCCCAGCATAAAGCGGTTAACTTTATCACTTAAGCCAGTGGCTTCGGCTTGTTGAGACTGGGTAATTTGCTTAGTAATGGATTTGTTGGCAAAACCAAAAGCGATCGCGCCGATGCCCAATACTGGTATTGTACCGATTGCGATCGCTAAAATAGTCGCTTTCTTAACCAATCCCAGCCTTGTAAAATAGGCAATACCCTGAGAAGAATTATTAGCAGTTTCAGTAGTTAGCTTAGTTGGTAGCTTTACTACAGTTCCAATGGCTTTCTGGGATGAAATTAGTGATGCCCGATTGTGAGTGCCATTACCTTGATTTGTGTTGGTTTTATTAAACATAAAAGTAGTTATCCTAAATATGTGAATAAGAATACTAAAAATCTTTTTTTTAGTAGTACACCCTAATCACTGCGGAGAATAGAAGACTGCACAATCGCCTGTGCATCTAATACCAGTAATATTTCTTCCTGTTGCACAACGCACCCACATAAATAAGGAACTAAACTGGATGCCACTTGTCCTATAGGAGAATGAATATCATCAACTATGAACTTGGTCGTACCTTTTATGTCTTGTACAACCAAACCCAACACTAATGATTCCACTTGGATAACGATTACATTGTACTGTCGCAGTCGATAATCTAGGGATTCTAAATTGAGCATTCTTGGCAAATCAACTACCCAAATTATCCGACTTCGCCAATTCATTAATCCTAATATGCAGGACGGCATATTGGGCATTGACGTAATAGATTCAACAGGCACAATAATTGCTTCTTGCGTATGCCTCATTGATAAAACAGCAGTAGTTTGTTGATTTAGCTGAAACTTCAGATAACCATCTGCTAAATTATTTGGGGTTGGTTTTGAAGAAAGAGTAATGTTTGTACTAGTCATTGATTCAAATTACCACTGATTTAATAGTACGTAAGAGATGTTCGCGAGTATAAGGTTTAGTTATATAGGCATCTGCACCTTGTCTCATCGCCCACAAACGGTCAATTTCTTGATTTTTGGAACTACAAACCACAATCGGCACTTTTGCAGTAATTGGATTTCTTCTCAGAGAACGACACAATTCAAATCCACTCATTTCTGGCATTACTACATCAGTAACGATCGCATCTGGTTTTTCTAACACAGCTTTTTCTAAACCCTCTTTTGCACCACTTGCTTTAATTACGTTGTAACCACTCTCTTTGAGATAATGACTCATTAATTCCAATTCGCTGGGAGAATCTTCTACAATCAGAATCGTGCCAAGCAAAGTCAGGCTCACTATTAAATCTCCTAAAAAAATAAATTAAACATATATTGTTTTTTTATTTGCCTTCTTTATATCAACCAATATGCTTAAAAACTATTTTTAGCAATTCTGATTGTGTAAAAGGCTTGGTCAAATATCCTGATGACCTGACCATTTTAGCCTTTGCCCTGTCGATAAATCCTGTTCTACCAGTCACCATAATGATCGGCGTACTTTTAAAAGCTGAATGTTTCCGTAATAAGGAACATAGCTCATAGCCATCTAAACTTGGCATTTCAACATCTAGTAAAATCAGATCGGGCTTACTTCGCAGAATTTGCATTAAAGCTTTTACCGGATCGTTGATCATCACAACTGAAAATGTGTTTTCATCCAAAAAGTGTTTGATGGAATTCAAAACTGTTTGGCTATCATCAATGCAGGCAATTGTATATAGTTTTTTGCCAACAGGTGGCTGAGTATTTTTATTATTCTCAGGAAGATCAAAATTAATTGGTATCGGCAATTTTTGCCCAAGTTTTATTTGCAGTTGTGGCTGAACTTGAGACGGTTTTGTTGTAGATAAAACTTGGGAACCTCCACCAGCCGGAATTGATGACTGGATATTTTGCCGATTTCGTAACTGCTTTTGGCAGTGTTCAACAAGTAACCGCAAGTCTAGGCGACAGAATTTTGGTAGTTCATCCAAAGAACTTTCTGGACTGAATTCATAGCTACCTTCTTTTAAGCACAGAAATGATTCCAGCACTTCTTTTGCCAATTCGTCTATCAGGCTTCCTGCTTGCACAGCGGTAAGATAGTCCTGATTTACTAACCAACAAATAGCTTGGTAATCCGCATTTGGTATTGATTGATGTTCATTTTTCGTCTCAAACATCAGCCGCATCTGCACGCGAGTGGCACTGTTGAGAGCAGGAATTTGCTGACTCAAGCGCCGCAAGTGACTGTCAAGGCGCTCAAACAGTTTATCTGAATAGGAGGCATAAGTAAGTTTACCGTCCTCTAGATAGATTAACCAAGAAACTATCCCGGTAAATACGCTTAAGCAACCTGTAGCACGCCGACTGGTTAATTGTGCCAACAGAGATAGCGGATGTAGTTTCTGGAACAACCTGTAGCTACCTATAGGAGTTGTGCTCATTTTGCTTTTACTCAGCTAAATTCGATACGTGTAAGCTAAATTCGTGCAGAGTTCTTCCACAATGAAAATCAAGTAAAAGGCTTCAAAGTTTTGTATTTTAAAGTACACAATTTTGACCCCTAGGATTTGTGGTGAAACTCAACGAAAGCTGCGTTATTTTCAAATGCTCAAATCTCAGTAAATTCGTAAATTGTTATTAATTTACTTCCTGTTACTGAGATTTATAGACATTCTTGAAAAATAAGACATAAAAATGTCAAGACTAGATGAAGCCACTTTCCATTGAGTAACCCCATTCTGACCACAGGAATAATACTGATTTTCTTAAAATAATATCTTTAAACTTCTGTATTTACACTTAAGCAAAATCTAGTCTTTAAGGATAAAAGTACTAAATAAAGCCACATTTCATTGAGTACCCTCGTTGTGGCTTCAGAGATAATACTGATTTTTTTGACAAATATAAAACATAATTTAGAATTCAGAAGCCAAAATTAGTTAGGTAAATTTTTATACTATATCAAAGATTTACTGCTTTGGCAGAACTGTTTGTCCGAAAAAATTACGCGATCGCCTGTTTATTTCATACTTTTATTTCGTACTGTTGATGTTGTGTGAGTGCGATGCCTACGGCTGTAATCTACGCGACATCTCTAGATTAGGGGTTAGATGTATAATTACTAAATGCTTCGTGTATTTATTTACTGGCTAAAACTATTAAATGCTTTTCCTTACACCAGAGAAAATTAGTCAGTTTCGCAGCGAGTTGGCGGATAATCCACAAGCTTCAGTAGCTTTGAATGTCATACAAGAGTGTGAAGGCTATTTAGACATGCCATGCGGGAAACTAAACAGGAAGCAGATAGATCGTTAAATGATTGGTTAGAAAAATGCCGCCAATTCATCTGTCAACAGTAAGTCACAGAAGCTTTGGAATGTGGATTAATTGCTCCGATTGTAAAATCATTGGCAGCTAATGTAGGCATTCCTCACAATGAAAAACTAATGACAAAAGTTTCGTTTAACTGTCAAAAAAAATGAGTAACATTATGCTTTATTCTGTATTGGCAACTGACTACGACGGCACACTAGCAACTGATAATCATGTAAATGAAAACACTTTGGCAGCACTTTCACGTCTGCGAAGTTTTGGTTACAAACTCATCTTGGTGACAGGTAGACAGCTAGATGAATTGCTGCAAGTTTTTGTACAAGTAGATTTATTTGATTATGTAGTAGCAGAAAACGGTGCTTTGCTATACTCACCAGCCAAGCATCAGGAGAAACTGTTAGGTTCGCAACCATCAGCAGAATTTATTAACGCATTGCGCGATCGCCAAGTCAAGCCCCTGTCAGTTGGTCGTGTAATTGTCGCCACATGGCGTCCCCATGAAACCACAGTTTTAGAAACTATCCGCCACATGGGATTAGAATTACAAGTCATATTGAATAAAGGTGCAGTGATGGTGCTACCCTCAGGAATTAACAAAGCCACAGGATTAGCAGCCGCCTTGGCTGATATGCAGTTATCACCTGAAAATGTAGTCGGGATTGGCGATGCAGAAAATGACTATGATTTTCTCAGTTTTTGTGGTTGTTCGGTAGCAGTTGCCAATGCTTTGCCGATGCTCAAAGAGCGCGTAGATTTTGTGACTAATGGCAGCCGTGGGGATGGTGTTATCGAACTAATTGAAAAACTCATCAGATCAGATTTAGCTGAATTGAAGCATTAATTTGAGCAGGTTTATGCAAAGAAAAAACTGACTTTCATGCTTGTAGTTGAGGATGAATCAACTCATACATTTTACGCATGAGCCAACAGGCTCATGCAGTTTTCGTAAATTTAAAATGCGGATGAAAGGACTTGAACCTTCACTCCTTTCGGAACTAGAACCTAAATCTAGCGCGTCTGCCAATTCCGCCACATCCGCATCAGTTAACTATCGTACCATAAGAAATTATTTATGGGAAGGGGAAATGGGGGATGAGGAAGCAGGGGAGGCAGGGGGAGTAGAGGAGAAGTTGCAGTAATTCTTTTCCCATGCCCAGTTACATGACTGCAACACGAGGCAGACGATGCTTGAATCCGCAGAGAATTTCCCAAGAAATAGTATTTAATTGTTCTGCCCAATCATCCGCTGAAATTTGTTCTTTTCCCTGTTCCCCTAGTAAGGTGACTACTTCTCCTTCTTGGATATTGGGTATAGCGCTCACATCTAGCATCAACTGATCCATTGTAATTGTCCCGATTTGCGATACCCGCTGACCGCGAATTAACGCCTGCATTTTGTTGGAAAGACTGCGAGGGACACCGTCAGCATAGCCAATTCCCACGACAGCGAGGCAAAGTTCACGCGGGGCAATAAATTTATGACCATAGCTGACAGCAGTTCCAGCGGCAATTGTTTTGACCTGGGTAACTCGTGCTTTAAGTTGCAAAACTGGCTTAAGGTCGATCGCATTTTGTAAATGGGTTGCTGGGTAGAGTCCGTAAACCGCTAAACCTACCCGCACAATGTCGTAGTGCAATGCCGGATCTGTGAGTGCAGCCGCTGAGTTTGCCAAGTGCAAGCAGGGCGGTTGAATTCCCATTGCTTTGATTTGAGCGATCGCTTCCTCAAATCGTTTATGCTGTTCTTCCATTGCCGTCGGATCAGGATCATCTGCTGTTGCCAAATGAGAATAAATACTGGCGATAGAAAGATGTGGTAAGCGCTGCACCAATTGCACAAATTCGCCAGCTTGCTGCCAATTAGTTCCTAACCTAGACATTCCCGTGTCTAATTTGATGTGTACGGGCACTGGAGAACCATAATTCATCGATTCCAGGGTATTAGAAAATACTAAGGCTTGTTTAGGGCTACAGAGTGTGGGCTGAAGTTTCCAATGTGCGATCGCATGAATCTGCTCTGGTGTATGAGTTGCCCCTAAAATCAAAATGGGCGCTTGAATCCCACCTTCTCGCAATTGAATGGCTTCTGGAACTGTAGCGACTCCTAGCCAACTAGCTCCCGATTGGATTGCAGTTTGGGCGACTGTTACCGCTCCATGCCCATAGGCATCAGCTTTTACTACTGCCATCAACTGGGTACGCGGTGATAAAAACTGCACCAATTGCTGTACATTGTACGACAATGCCCCTAAATCAATTTCTACCCAGGCTCGTTGCGAAAACCACGCGTAGGTGTCGCACTGCTGATTAGGAACTACACCAGGGATTTGTTTGCGACTTAACATTTGTACTGACTCCTATCCCACCACAACTAAACTTTCAAGTTATCTATCCACGCTCCTAAAAGCAAGATCAGATTAAATAGGAAGTGTACCCTTCATATTGAAATGGATACAAGATGTTGCAGCACTAAAGTAAAAATTAAGAGTTATGAATGAGGAGTTAAAAGTAAATCTTATGGCTCTGCTTCTCCTGTTCGGAGACGCTGCGCGAACAATGGAAGGAAGCACCTGCAACGGAGTGGCTCCCCATGAGCGACTGCATTAGCGAGCCGGCGTACCCCTACAGGGAAGCAAGCTACGGCCAGCCTCTCGTAGAGTGCATCACCCGAAGGGCAAGAGGTGAGACAGCGCGGTCTTCTCCCAAAGGGAGAGGCTAGCGCCAAGGGGGTTTCCCCCATGAGCGACTGCGTTCGCCGAAGGCGTTCTCGAAGAGTACCCGAAGGGCAGGAGGAAATAAGTCTCAATAGAAACTTTAGTTGTGGTTTTAAAGCTTACTAGTATAAAAAATGTATAACAAACGCAAGTAAGTAGCAAAGCAGCTACAGCCTAAGTCCCACGCTTTTTAGCGTGACTACCTCAAGCCAAACTGCCTTCTCTAGGAGACGCTACGCGAACGCCCTCTTGCCTCCTGAATTCCAAACTCCTAATTTCTAACTCTTAACTCATAACTTAATTTCTGAATTATCCCGAAAGTATAATTTATTCTCATCTCCCTAGCAGGGTATATTTGTGTTAATATATGTAAAACTAATACCCTGAGCGCAGATAAATGGGGAAGGTTTTAGTCTTAAACGCCTCTTACGAACCTCTCAATATAACGAGCTGGCGTCGCGCTGCGGTTCTGTTAATCAAGGGCAAAGCAGAACGCGTGGAACACAATGGTAAATTCCTTTATTCGGATTTTCCGTTGCCGACCGTGATCCGGTTGCGTCATTACGTACGTGTTCCTTATAAAGAAATTCCTCTGACTCGCCGAAATATATTGCACCGTGACGGTCATGCCTGTCAATACTGTGGTTACACAGGGGATGAGTTGACCCTAGACCATGTAATACCGCGATCGCGCGGCGGAGGCGATACCTGGGAGAACATTGTTACTGCTTGTGTCCGTTGCAATGTCAAAAAAGGCAGCCGGACTCCCCACGAAGCTCATATGCCTTTGCGTCATCCCCCTCGCCAACCTTATAGCAGTCTCTATTTTGAAGTTAGCAAACATCTCAAGAGTGGACTGCATACAGAGTGGCAAAAGTATGTTATAGGTCTTTGAGCAAAAAAGCAAAGGAGCAAAGTAGAAAGAAGAAATACCCTTTTTCTTTGGGACATAGCCAATAACTTTAGTTATGGACTGTTGAAAAATTGGCGGCTATATGGCTTGCAACGGAGGTGAGTGCGTCTCGTAGACAGGCGCAATGCATCAATGCTCAAGCTTCTCATTTATGTATGGTTTTTACCTTTTGCTTCTCATGCTCCCTGGCTTCTCCCAAGGGGAGACGCTAAAAGCAATCTGCCTTCTTTCACTAGGCTCGCTCTAAATTATCAGAATTATCAGAATTTTCAAAGGGGATACGAAACACGCATTGTTCATCAAAAATAATTCTTAATTGCTCAATAGTCACAATAATGAGAATATTAAGCATAAGAATATTTCAAATTCAAGGACTAATTCTAAAGTATAAAATAAAAAATATACCCTAAGTCAGATAAAAATCCTGCTAATTCAATTGACGCAAGAGAAAAAAAGCTCCTGAAAGAGATTTCTGCTGCCAGATACAGCCCGATATAGTAAACTTCCTTGCCTCCAGCACCTATACACTCTAATGGAATTTAGTTGATTGTTGAGCGTTGTTACTGACAAAAAATATACTTAGATGTATAGTGCAATGTCTTGAAATTTTTGCGAAGATCAAAATAATGTGGCTAAATTCAGTGAATTGCTGATCGTAGTATTTCTGAATTAAAGGAGCCTCACACTTTAAAAAAGTTCCCTATGTACTTGAATTCGCCCGTTACTCAGTTTGAGAGTTTGTCATTGACCACAGAGCCAAACCCAGAGGAACCTGAAATCGAGAAAGCGCCAGTGGAAGTTGCATTTAAGAGTCCGTCATTACCGCCATCGGTAGGTGATGGGGCTATATATCTCAGTCACCGTGGTAATTCTCTGGCACAACAAAAGTCAGAAGAACTACAAAAAACCCTTCTAGCACACCGACACGATCGCCAGCTGGTAATTCTGCAAGATTTTCCTGACCCTGATGCCCTTTCCTGTGCCTGGGCTTACCAGTTAATTGCCCAGCAATATGATATCAAATGTGAAATCATTTATGCTGGTGCATTGAGCCATCAAGAGAATATTGCCTTGGTGAGGCTGACTAATTTACCTATCCAACGCTGGACGCCGCAAACCTTGAAAACCAAAGATTTGTCATCTTATCAAGGTTTTGTGTTAATTGATAACCAGGGAACCACTTCACAGCTACTGTCAGCGGTGCAGCAGGCTGGAATTCCCCTAGTAGCCCTCATCGACCATCACAGTATACAAGGCGATCTCCACTCAGAGTTTGAGGATATCCGTCCCTATGTAAGAGCGACGGCAACAATTTTTACTCAATACCTCCAAACGGGATTACTGGCATTAGATAGCAGCATAAATCAACACGTAAAATGTGCTACTGCCTTGATGCATGGCTTGCGATCGGATACAAATCGGCTCATGCAAGCGCAAGAAGAAGACTTTATGGCAGCGGCGTATTTAAGCCGATTTTATGACGCCCAACTGCTGAATGCCATTTTACAGGCGAACCGTTCCAAGCGGGTGATGGATGTGATCGAGCGATCGCTAAAAAATCGCATCGTCCAAAATAACTTTTCCATCGCTGGTGTTGGTTACTTACGCTACGACGACCGTGACGCCATCCCCCAAGCGGCTGATTTTCTCGTCACCGAAGAAAACGTCCACACCGCTGTAGTTTACGGCATTGTTCACGATGAAGACGAAGAACTAGAAATAGTTATTGGCTCCCTGAGAACCACTAAACTTACCCTTGACCCTGATGAATTCATCAAAGAAGCCTTTGGACAAGATAGCGCAGGGCGGTTTTTTGGCGGTGGAAGGACAAGCGCAGGCGGCTTTGAAATTCCGATGGGCTTCTTATCTGGCAGCAACGAAAATTCCGCCTATGCGAAAATGAAATGGGAAGTATTCGACAGTCAAATTAAGCAAAAACTGCTGAGGTTGGTTAATCCTAGAGACAACCCGATTCAGTCTGAGTAGAGAAAACTCAAGGAGACGCGGAGAACTCCTAACTAATAGCAAGCAGCAGTCAAAGTGTTTGGTCAGATAGCATCCCTTCCCGATTTTTGATAAAAGTCGGGAATTTGGATTTTATGACAAAGGCTGAACTAAATCAAAGTTAACTTGCGTCTAGCTATTTATTTGCGAAGAAGGAGCGCCATGAAGTCTATAAAACTCCAAATCTTACAAACTCTGTATGAGCAAGATTTTTGTGCGTGGGTAGAGCAGACAGCAGAGCTTTTGCGATGTCTACGACGGGCTACGCTTACGCACCACTGGGACACGCTGGATTGCTGTCTTATCGGCTAAGTCATGGCTTGCTCATTGCTGATAGTCTTATTGCAGCTACAGCAATAGTGGAGAATTGCCCGTTTATCACAAAAAACCAACGGGATTACAGATTTATTCCAGGTTTAAATCTACTACCATACCCGTAAAATTTTAGACTACGTTGCACTGAACAGATAGCAGAGCAACGCATACGTAATCATGATTAAAGTTAGGATAGATTAATCAACATCAGACGTAAATTCTAACTAAGTAGAGGCTAGACCCCGCTACGCTAACAAAATTCAAAGTATGGAACTATACTTAATTCGTCATGGCATCGCCGAAGACAAGGGATTAGGCATCAAGGATGAAGAGCGCAGCCTTACCAAAGAAGGACGGGAAAAAACCGAGAAAGTTGCCCAGAAACTTGTTAAATTGGGTTTAAGCTTTGATTTGATTCTCAGCAGTCCCTTCGTGCGGGCCCGCCAAACGGCTGAAATCCTTATAGCAGAAAAACTAAGCTCCCAATTAGAGGAATCTAGCCACCTCGCCCACGATGGTCAAATTTCTAGCTGGCTAAAAGACTGGTTAGAGCCGAGGAATTATTCCCAAAATACCCAACTGGCGCTGGTTGGACACGAACCTGATTTGACCAATTGGGCAGAAATTCTTCTATGGGGGGAAGTCAAAGCAAGCTTAGTCTTGAAAAAAGCAGGTATGATTGGGATAAAACTACCAGAAACAGGTTCTGCTCTGGGTCGTAGTCAGATGTTTTGGTTGACACCACCCAAGTACCTGCTATAACAGTTTTTCAACATTTCTAATTGTTGTTAGAACGGCTACTGTTATGGCGACAATAAATTTCTGGTAAGTTAGCTTGATCAGATATTTCACAAAGCGAATGGTGTTGCCATGATGGTGTGCGAATACAAGCCTGGGTTAGAAGGCATTCCCGCCGCCCAATCAAGTATCAGCTATGTTGATGGGCAAAAAGGAATACTAGAATATCGTGGCATCCGGATTGAGGAACTAGCAGAAAAAAGTACATTCTTGGAAACTGCTTATCTCTTAATCTGGGGCGAACTGCCAAGCAAGGAAGAACTGGAAACATTTGAGCATGAAGTTCGTTACCACAGGCGAATAAAATACCGCATTCGGGACATGATGAAATGCTTTCCAGAAAGCGGTCACCCAATGGATGCCTTACAAGCCTCTGCTGCTGCTTTAGGCTTGTTTTATTCGCTCCGGGATTTACATAATCCTGCCTACATTCGAGATTCGGTAGTGCGCCTGATAGCAACCATTCCCACGATGGTGGCGGCGTTCCAACTAATGCGAAAAGGCAATGATCCGGTACGTCCGCGTGATGACTTAGACTATTCCGCCAACTTTCTATACATGCTCAATGAGCAAGAACCCGATCCTCTCATGGCGCGAGTTTTTGATATCTGCTTGATACTTCAGGTTGAGCATACAATGAATGCTTCCACCTTCAGTGCTAGGGTGACAGCTTCCACCCTGACTGATCCTTACGCTGTGGTTGCTAGTGCCGTGGGAACCTTGGGAGGACCGTTGCATGGGGGAGCCAATGAAGAAGTAATTCAGATGTTGGAAAAAATTGGCTCTGTGGAGAATGTCCGTCCCTACATAGAGCATTGTCTGGAAACTAAATCTAAGATTATGGGCTTTGGACATCGTGTCTATAAAGTGAAAGACCCACGAGCCATAATTTTACAAAGCCTAGCAGAGCAACTCTTTGAGAAGTTTGGCTATGACAAGTTCTATGACATTGCTCAAGAGATGGAACGAGTAGTAGAGGAAAAACTCGGTAGCAAAGGGATTTATCCAAATATTGACTTTTACTCAGGTTTAGTCTACAGGAAGATGGGGATTCCCACAGACTTGTTTACGCCAATATTTGCGATCGCCCGCGTTGCTGGTTGGTTAGCCCACTGGAAAGAACAACTAGCAGAAAACCGGATTTTCCGTCCTACCCAGGTTTACAACGGTCGGCACGAAGTTACTTATACCCCCATTGACCAACGGTAAATGGGCATGGGGGATTGAAAAGAGGCAGGGGGCAGACGGGAAGACTCTTCTCCCTTATCTTCCCCTGCTTCCCCTGCTCCCTCTGCTCCCTCATCTCCTCAATAGCCAATCTCAATGCCAACCATAAGTAGAAGTTCTCATCTCGCTTCAGAGGGCTAAAACCATCCAAGGATATACTAGGCATGGGAATTAGCAACAAATCTTCAATCAAGCGTCATCTGGGCAAAAATTAAAAATGGGTGAATTTACAGGTATTAATTGAACTAATAGTTGTAATTCACCATGACTCGATGTCTTAAAGAGCGGAAACATGAACTCAGGAATTGACCTCCAAGGAACTTTTATTGAATCCCTCCGGGATTTAGGTATACCACCAGGAACAGCCAAAGCAATTTGGATGCCACTGCCAATGATACTGATGCTGATTGGGGCAACAGTGGGGGTATTAGTTGCTACTTGGCTAGAACGAAAAATTTCCGCCGCCGCACAGCAGCGAATTGGGCCAGAATACCAGGGGCCTTTTGGGTTGCTGGTACCTGTAGCGGATGGTTTGAAGTTGGTATTTAAAGAAGATATAGTACCAGCCAAATCTGACCCTTGGCTGTTTACCCTTGGCCCAATTATTGTTGTGATTCCGGTGTTTCTGTCATTCCTGATCGTCCCCTTTGGGCAGAACATCGTAATTAGCAATGTCGGCATGGGCGTATTCTTGTGGATTGCCTTGTCAAGCATTCAACCCATTGGCTTGCTGATGGCTGGCTATGCATCTAATAATAAATACTCCCTCTTAGGAGGGTTGCGGGCAGCAGCGCAATCTATTAGTTATGAAATTCCTTTGGCGCTGGCAGTGTTAGCGATCGCTATGATGTCTAATAGCCTCGACACTGTTGATATTGTCAATCAACAGTCTGGCTACGGCATTCTGGGGTGGAACATTTGGCGACAACCAATCGGTTTCCTGATCTTTTGGATAGCCGCCCTAGCTGAATGCGAACGATTACCCTTTGACTTACCCGAAGCGGAAGAAGAAATCGTCGCAGGCTATCAGACTGAATACTCAGGGATGAAATTCGGTCTTTTCTACCTGGGTTCTTACGTTAACTTGATCCTTTCTTCCTTACTAGTAGCAATTCTCTACCTGGGCGGTTGGGATTTTCCCATTCCCCTCAACCTCATCGCTAGTTGGTTGGGAGTCAGTGAACTAAATCCCGTGTTCCAGATAGTAACTGCTGCTTTGGGCATCACGATGACCGTGTTCAAAGCCTATTTACTAGTGTTCGTCGCCATCCTGTTGCGCTGGACAGTGCCACGGGTACGGATTGACCAACTGTTAGATTTAGGATGGAAGTTTTTGTTGCCAGTTGGTTTGGTTAATCTCCTATTAACTGCCGCCCTGAAACTAGCCTTTCCCTTCGCCTTCGGCGGGTAATGAGAGAGTTAAGAGTTAGGAGTTATAAGTTATGAGTTTTTAATTAACTCCTAACTCCTCACTCCTAACTCCTCACTCCTAACTTTTATCCCCTTAAAAGAGAGACAAAATGCTAAAGTTCCTGAAACAAGTTGGTGATTACGCCAAAGAAACAGTACAAGCTGCGCGTTACATTGGTCAGGGGCTTTCTGTCACCTTCGATCACATGCGGCGGCGTCCGATTACCGTACAGTACCCTTACGAGAAACTGATTCCTGGCGAACGGTTTCGTGGCAGGATTCATTTTGAATTTGATAAGTGCATCGCCTGCGAAGTTTGTGTTCGCGTTTGTCCGATTAACCTGCCTGTAGTAGATTGGGAATTCGACAAAGCCAGCAAAAAGAAAAAACTCAACCACTACAGCATTGACTTTGGAGTTTGTATCTTTTGCGGTAATTGTGTGGAATTTTGCCCAACTAACTGTCTATCTATGACAGAAGAGTATGAGCTTTCCACTTACGATCGCCATGAATTGAACTATGACAACGTAGCACTGGGTCGTCTGCCCTACAAAGTAACAGATGACCCAATGGTTACACCACTGCGCGAACTAGTTTACTTACCCAAGGGCGTCCTCGAACCACATGGATTGCCCGCAGATGCGCCACGTGCGGGTGCGCGTCCAGAAGACCTGGTAGAACAAACAGAAAAATAAATGTCATTTGTAATTTGCCCATTGTCATTTGTTATTTGACCAATGACTAATGACCAATGACTAATGACCAATGACTAATGACCAATGACTAATGACTAAGGACAAAAAACAGTGAATCTAGCGGAAGGAGTACAGTTTGTATCGCTTGGCATACTGGGTGTGATGATGATTGGGGCTGCCATTGGCGTGGTGCTGTTCTCCAACATTGTCTATTCTGCCTTTATGCTGGGGGGCGTGTTCATCAGCATAGCGGGAATTTACCTGTTGCTAAATGCTGATTTTGTTGCAACTGCACAAATACTAATTTACGTTGGGGCGGTTAACGTGCTGATTTTGTTTGCCATTATGTTGGTGAACAAGCGGCAGAGTTTTGTAGCATTTCCCAACTATTGGGTGCGGAAACTACTTACAGGTATAGTCAGCGTAGGATTGTTCGGTCTTTTAAGTACGATGGTGCTGGCTACTCCTTGGGCTTACTCAACTGCTCCTGTGGCGGGTGGTGAAAGTTCTATAGTTTTAATTGGAGAACATTTCTTCACTGACTTTTTACTACCTTTTGAACTGGCTTCCATTTTGCTACTGATAGCAATGGTAGGAGCAATTATTTTGGCACGCCGCGAGTATTTGCCAGACCTGTTGACACCATCCAAACTGGGGCAAACTGTTTTGACTTTGCAAGAACGCCCTAGAGAACTCGTATCAACAACCAGTGAAACAAAAGAGTAATATTTGCGACCTGAGTCGCAGATAAACAGCCAAATTTTTCAGGAGGGATACCCAGATTCATGCAACTTCAGTACTTTTTATTACTAGCAGCAGCTTTATTCTGCATCGGCATCTACGGTTTAATTACCAGTCGCAACGCTGTGCGGGTGCTGATGTCAATTGAGTTACTGCTCAATGCTGTTAATCTGAATTTAATGGCATTTTCCAACTTCCTCGACTCAAAATTAATTAAAGGCCAGGTTTTTACAGTATTTGTGATCACCGTGGCCGCAGCCGAGGCGGCGGTAGGTTTAGCGATCGTGCTTGCCATTTATCGCAACCGCGATACCGTCGATATGGAGCAGTTTAATCTCCTGAAGTGGTAATTGTGCGTGCAACTCAAGCAGGTAATCATTGCTTATAAAGCGCGGGATGCCCGGAGTAAACAATGGGCAGAAATCTGTGCTAAACAACTAGAAAGTCGCCAGTGCCAGGTGTTGATGGGGCCTAGCGGGCCGAAAGACAACCCTTATCCTGTCTTTTTGGCTTCAGCGGCTCAACCAATCGATCTCGCTTTGGTACTCGGTGGTGATGGTACTGTTTTAACTGGTGCCAGACATTTAGCCCCAGCGGGCATCCCCATTCTGGGAGTGAATGTGGGAGGTCATCTGGGGTTTTTAACTGAGTCAGTGGAAGAATTTCAGGATACAGAAAAAGTTTGGGATCGACTGTTTGAGGATCGCTATGCTATCCAACGGCGGATGATGTTACAAGCTGCGGTATATGAGGGTCATGGATCTAATTTAGAACCAGTGAGTGAGCGTTACCTGGCTTTGAATGAATTTTGTGTCAAACCCGCCTCCGCTGACCGAATGATTACCTCAATTCTGGAAATGGAAATCGATGGTGAGGTAGTCGATCAGTACGTCGGAGACGGGTTAATCATTGCTACTCCTACAGGTTCTACTGGTTACACCGTTTCTGCCAATGGGCCAATTATGCATGATGGTATGGAGGCGATTACTATCACTCCGATTTGTGCAATGAGCCTTTCTAGTCGCCCCCTCGTTTTACCCCCTGGTTCTGTGGTGAGTATTTGGCCTTTGGGGGATTACGATTTGAGTACCAAGCTGTGGACAGATGGGGTTTTGGGGACTTCAATTTGGCCGGGACACCGCGTTGATGTGCGGATGGCAGATTGTCGGGCTAAATTTATTATTTTGCGCGAGAACAATTCCTATTATCAGACGCTGCGGGAGAAGTTGCTTTGGGCAGGTACAAGGGTTCACTACAGCAATAATCACCGTAATTAATTCAGTATTTTAGAGTGCATTTACCGCAAATTGCGATGGCGTACCCGCCCGCCGTAGGCATCGCAACCAAAATTATCCAAGCCCCTGGATTCATCTGGGGGCTTTCTGCCCTGACTTTGACTTTTTTTGCTGATACCAATTAGAAAAAACAATGTGACAGATACAAACCTGGAAACTCAAATTCAATCAGGCATTGTTAATTTTGAATTTTAAATTGATATGACTTGCATTTATAGCGTATATCAAAGGAAAATTTTGTATCCTATTGCCAGATTTTTTGGGAATTAATGTCCATAATAAAAGCACTATACCCCTAATCCAAGAGAGTAAAAAAGCTCTCTAGAGGATCTTTCACGGAAAATCGTCCCAATCACCTTTCGACACATTAATGCATAATGTGAGCTATTTGTATAGTGCCTAAATTCTAATAGGATATTTTCGCAAATCTAAGTAGGAAGATAGATGGAAGTTTCTGGACGCAACATCAATTACTCACTGAATCCTCCTTCCCCTCTTGAGGATTTTCCCGTCCTTCAAACTGAAAAATATATCCTACGCCTGGCGTCAAGTGAAGACGAATTAGAATCAATTTTTAGGTTGCGCTTTGAAGTTTTTAATCTTGAGTTAGGCTTAGGATTCTATACTTCTAACTTTACCCAGATGGATATAGATAAGTTTGATGCAGTTTGCCATCATTTAATTCTGATCTCCAAACAAACGGGTAAAACGATTGGAACTTATCGGATGCAAACCTATACAATGGCTTCTCAAAGACTAGGCTTTGATGCTGCCGATATATTTAATCTTAATGGAATTCCTAATTCTGTGCTTCAGGCATCAGTAGAAGTTGGGCGTGCATGTATAGCTAAAGAATATCGTAATAGTCAGGCACTTTTAGTACTCTGGGAAGGGCTAGCAAATTATCTCATCTGGAGTAAAAACCAATATTTCTTTGGCTGTGCATCATTACTAACACAATGTCCTTGGCAAGCTACTTGTGCTTATGATTATTTTCGGCATAATGGCTTGATGCATCCGAGTATTTTGGTTTATCCAAATTCACAATCTTGCCTAGAACTACCTCAAAATTATCCAGATTCATTTAAATTTGAAATTCCTAAAATTTTGCAGGCATACTTGAATATTGGAGCTAAAATATGCAGTGTTCCCGCTATTGATACGCAGTTTAAAACTATTGATTTTTTAACTATATCTAATTGCAAAGATTTTGCTAGATGGCGTTATCAAATTTTGTAAAAATCCTCTTTTGCGCTAGCGACAGTCAGTCATGGCTACAGGAACAAAGCCCGCCTATGTGGACTGTAAGAATAGGAATATTTATGATATTTTTCTCCACATCTGTATCTCAGCGGTAAAACCAAGGTCTTTTTTGCGAGATTTGATACAACTTTAGCAATTGTTTTCAGAATTAATAAAAGAGAGGTATTTATTGTTAATCTTCTAAATTAGGTAATTCTCAAAGTACGGTTGGCAATATCTGATGAATAGACTCAGATATAGCAGTGGTTAGATAGCCTAGTACATTAGCAAATCAGAATATAGCAGCTGTCACAGCTATCCATAGCAGACTTGTCCTAACGAGTTATGGTAGCCGCTATATAATTCCTAGCGATGTCCACATCCGGCATAGCTCCAGTACCTCATCCAGTCTCCCGACTGGATTATTTTAGATAAATTCTTGGGAAAATTACTTATGCGCCATCTCAAATTTGCTCCGAGTTGGTTGCGATTTTTAATTATTTTTTTATTGGCCATGGGTATATTGTTTCGTTTTTTTAACCTTGATGGCAAAGTTTACTGGCATGATGAAACTTATACCTCATTGCGGATTTCTGGTTACACAAAAACTGAAGTAAAACAGCAACTTTTTAATAATCGTGTCATTGGCGGAGAAAGTTTTGCTCAGTTTCTAGGTGTCAATCAACAAAAAAGCTTAAATGACACAATTATGTCTTTGGCAAAAGAAGATTCTCTGCATCCACCGTTGTATTACGTAATAGCCAGATTGTGGATGGAAATCTTTGGGAATTCGGTGACAGCGATTAGAAGTTTATCTGCCTGCATCAGTTTGCTGGTTTTCCCTTGTGTTTATTGGCTATGCCGAGAATTATTTAATGTGCCGTTATCGGTTCCTGGTGTAGCGATCGCACTCATAACAATCTCTCCAATTCACCTAGTATACGCCCAAGAAGCACAAGAATATATTCTCTGGCTAGTCACCATATTACTATCCAGTGCATCTCTGCTGCGAGCAATGCGGCTAGAAGATGAGCTAGTAAAAGAACGACACCAACCAGATTTATTCGCTATCTGGAGCATTTATGCAGTAAGTTTAGCCATCAGTCTTTATACATTTCTTTGGAGTGGATTTGTAGCAGTTGCTCACGGAATTTATGTGATGAGCACTGCCAAATTTAAGTTGACTCAAACTGTCAGAAGCTATCTGCTAGCATCACTGGTAGGTTTTTTAGCCTTCATGCCTTGGATAACAATTGTGATGGGTGAATTTTTTCAATTTTTGATTTCAGCAGATAAAACAACAATCCAGTCATCTATGATGCCTGTATTTCCATTTTTATTAATGCAGTTAACCCGGATTTTTTTTGATATAGACCTTAGCTTAGAAAATCCTATAGGCTATTTAATTACACTAAGTTTTTTAACGTTGGTAGGATATTCAATTTATTTTATTTTTCAAACAACTAACTATAAAGTTTGGTTATTTATCATCATATTAATTGTCGTGCCACCATTGCCTATAATACTGCCAAATTTAATTGCTGGGGGTATACGATCATCTACAGAACCATATTTAATACCATCTTATTTAGGAATCCAAGTAACTGTTGCTTATCTACTAGCTACACAACTATATAATGGGAGCGTGTCACGCCGGAGTATTTGGCACATAATCATGGCATTAGTGATTATTTGTGGTCTGATTTCTTCTAAGGTGAGTTCCCAGGCTGAAACTTGGTGGAATAAGGGTATGAACTATGGCAATCCACCAGTTGCCCAAATTATCAACCAGACGAATCGTCCACTTTTGATTAGTGATGCTTTGGGAAATAATTATGGTAATGTCTTTTCTCTAAGCTATCTTTTGGAACCCAAAGTGCGATTTCTGTTGGTAAACAACCAAAGAATTCCTAAAATTCCTGATGGGTTTACTGATGTGTTTTTACTCAATCCTTCAGACAATTGGCGTGAAAAAATAGAAAAAAAGTATAAATTAAAAACAGATATTATTTATAGTGATAACTATTATTCGGTATGGAAATTGGTTAAACCTCGTAAGTCGCGCCGACGCAATATCCCAGCTATTAATAAATTAACTGCAAGTTTATAGTGCGGGAGGTGCAACATATTACCTCACGCACCCAGAAAAATTATCCAGCAGTTGATAGAAACCTTGGCGAATTAGATTAGTACAGCACCATCTATAATTTAAGGTGCGTTATGCTCAAGCTAACACACCCTAAAATTAAAATTTATTAATATAGTTGGAAGTATTCGCATATACTTACAGGCTAGTAAAAAATTTAGATTTGGGAAACATTTCATCGCTCTAACATCTACTTTACTATCAAATAAAATTCGTGGTTTCGGCAAAATTTTAAATGGCAATGACATTTTTTTAGAAACTGTAACAAATTATTTACAATAATACTTGATGTAAAAAGCTTACCTTGTATATTTTCATACATATATCAATTTTTGCTATAGCTATCATCTTTTATAAAATATTTAAATATTTACTTTATTAAAATCAGTTAAAAATAACAAAAATAAATATTAAACGCATTCTCATCTGAAATTAATTTAAGTGATGGTACGATGCTTTAAATTGTCCTTTGAGATGAATTCAATGATTCATTGAAAGGTGTTTTATGCAATTAACAGATTTTCTTGGTCTTATACATCCAGCGATCGCAGTTATATTTGTCTTTCCACTCATCGGTACAGTCATTAATTTTGCTTGGCAAACACGCCAACGCAGATTGCAAACTTTAGCCGGGAGTAAGAGCAAAATACCTCCAGTGGTGGGTGCAGAACATAAGCAGTTAGGTGAAAGGCTAACAAGTGCAGTTGTCGGATTAACTTTAATTGGATTAAGCTATCCTATTGGCAAAAATATTATCAAAAATCAATTGTGGAATCAAACACCTTTTCAAGTTGTTTTTATCCTGTTAATATTTACTGCAACCATCGCCTCTTTAGTATTTCTTTATCGGGCAAAGCAGCGGGCATGGCGGGCAGTTTTTGCAACTTTAACTGGTGCAGGTTTAGTAATTTTAGGCTGTCAGGATGGAGTATATCGCCGTACTAATGAGTGGTACTGGTCACATTATTATATTGGTATTACCGCAGCACTGCTGATGATTTTTTCATTAGCAATTGTTCAAGATATTTATCAAGATAAGTCCAATCGCTGGCGTACTATCCATACGATTTTAAACTGTATTGCTTTATTGCTATTTATTGGACAAGGCATGACAGGAACACGAGACTTATTAGAAATTCCCCTAAGTTGGCAAGAATCCTATATTTATCAGTGCGATTTTGCTAACAAAACTTGTCCAACGCCAAATCCTCAAATAGCAAAATAATCAAAGAGGCAGAGGAGAAGAATTAATAAATAATCCCCAATCCAACTCTTGGAGAGGCTGCGCCAACGACAACGGTTTCATCGAGCGACTTGTACTGAGCGTAGTCGAAGTAAGTCGAGATGCACAGTACAAGTACCCAATGCCAATGCCCAACTCTTAGCTAATTTACTGAGAGCGCTTGAATTTGCTTGTCTAATCATTACAGTGGTAAAGTCACAATTACTGTTGTGCCAACATCTTGCTCACTTTCTAATTGAATATGACCACCATGTAGCTCCACACATTTTTTAACTATAGTGAGTCCCAGTCCTGTTCCTTGAATTACACCCACATTACTGGCGCGATAGAAGGTTTCAAATAGACGGGTTTGGTCTTTGAGAGGAATGCCCATTCCCCGATCTCTTACCTGGAAAGTTGCGAGGCGATCTTTGCAAATCAAATCAAACCAAATAGTGCTATTTTGAGGGGAGTATTTGATGGCATTAGAAATCAAATTGGTTAAGATACAATTTAGTAGGTCTTCATCCATTTGGGCTTGAGATGATTCTCCTTGAAAACTAAAGATAATGCTATGCTGACTACCTGCATTGAGTTGAAGAATATCTGTGAGTTCGCTACAGAAATTTTCTAAATTTAAAAATGTAGGTTTGTATTCGAGTTTAGCTGCTTCCGTTTTACTTAAGAATAATATTTCATCCAAGAGATGAAGCATCTGGTTGATAGCATTTTGTATTCGATCAAAATATTTAGTTTTCCGATCATCAGTTAGTTTATTGCTGTTGTATTCAAGGATATCTACAGCTGTCCGAATCGTAGTCATAGGGGTGCGGAACTCGTGGGAAACCATTGCTACAAAGTTCGACTTTAACTCGTTGAGTTCCTGTTCCTTTGCTAGCGCTTGACGGGTGCGTTCTTCACTCTCCCGTAGTTGGTTGAGGATTTCGCTCCTTTCAATGGCATAGCGAATGGCACGCACTAACCTTTGTATAGTCATTTGATCTTTAACTAGATAGTCTTGTGCCCCTTCTGCTAATGCTTGCAGTGCTAAATCTTCATCATCAAGGCCTGTTAACACCACAACTGGAATATCAGGTACTGCTGCCCGAAATTCTTTTAATGTATTCAGTCCAATAGAGTCTGGGAGGCTGAGGTCTAACAAAACTAGGTCGAATCTGCGTTGCCTTCGACTGATTATCTGAGAATTATCAAGGGTGGACGCGGAGTTTTCCCTGCTAGCATTTATTGCCTCAGATAGTCGTTCAACATGTAACATCTGCCATTGTTCTTGATCTGCATGTAAAAATATCCGGCGTAGCAGATGAGCATCACTGGCGCTATCTTCTACCAATAGAATGTGAATTGTGAGCTTTTCCATAGTACAGGGTTATATCAATTTGTTAGATAATCACCTGATTTCCTATTTGTCAGACAGCGCTTAATTCTCTGGTGTTGTAAACAACAATCGAAATTTCTAACGCAATTATTCTCGTGGTAATGTTACTGCTGTCAGCCAGAAATCTTTGATCAACTGCACAATCTGAATGAACTGGTAGATATCAATAGGTTTTGTTACATAGCAATTAGCACTGAGATTATAGGAGCGTAGGATATCCTGCTCATCAGTTGAAGTAGTAATTATGACAACAGGAATGCACTTAAGATTTGGGTCTGATTTGATTTCTGTTAACACTTCGCGCCCATCCATTCCTGGAAGATTCAGATCGAGTAAAATTAAGTCTGGACGGGGAACATTGGTAAATTCTTCTTGCTCCCGTAAGTAGTTCATGGCACTTTCACCATCTTCAACCCAGTGCAAGTTGTTGGCGATTTGAGCATTTAAAAAGCCTTTGATGGTTAGGTTAGCATCACTCGGAGAGTCTTCAACTAGCAAAACTTCAATGGGTCGCAGTGCCTGATGATGAATCATGCAGTTATAGAGATGTTATTAACCAGATATACAGTATATATACTAAAGATACCTTAATTTGCGTTAAGGGTAAGATAAAATACTGTTCCTATGCCCGGTTTTGACTCAGCCCAGATGCGACCACCATGCCGCTCGACGATTTTTTTGCTAATAGCTAGACCAATACCTGTACCAGGAAATTCTCGACGAGTATGAAGACGGCGGAAAACCTCAAAAATCCGCTCAAGATACTGAGACTTAATACCAATACCATTATCTTGTACCCAGATGAGCCATTCGGAGTGGGAAGTAGAGACGCGATTAATCGCGTCTCTACAAGAGTTAGAAGTGAGGGGTTCTTCTTCTGCCTCCTCTGCTCCCCCTGCTCTTCTAAGGAGTGCGCCAATGTGAATCTGGGGTGGCTCCTGTCGGCAAAACTTGATAGCATTGCCGATCAGATTTTGAAATAATTGCACCATTTGGGTTTTATCTGCGAGTAACTTTGGCAAAGGTTCATGAGTGATAATGGCTTTGCTTTGAGCGATCGCTATATGTAAATTACTAAGAGCTATATTGAGTGCAACATTACAGTCAACGAGGGTAAATTCCTGACCGCGAGTCCCGACACGAGAATAAACTAGTAAGTCTTGAATCAACTGCTGCATCCGCTTTGCCCCGTCGATAATATAACCAAAGTATTCCTGGGCAGACTCATCTAGACGGTCTTGATATTCGTTTTCTAATAATTGGGTATAGCCCGTCACGGCTCGTAATGGTTCTTGTAAATCGTGGGAAGCCACATAGGCAAATTGTTGTAACTCTTGGTTAGAGCGTTTTAGTTCCTCATTCAGCTTTTGTAATTCCGCGGTCCGCACCTGTACTTTGATTTCTAGTTCCTCATTAGCCTGTTGTAGTGCAAGTTGTGCAAGGTTGCGATCGCGCAGCGCAGTTTGTTGTTCTGTAATATCTGTATGAGTGCCCACCCACTCTTGAATCTCGTCGTTGGCATCCAAGACGGGAACTGCACGCGCGGCAAAAAATCGATAGCTACCATCTGCAACCTGTAGGCGATGCTCACTAAAGTAAAGATTTTTGGTTTTCAGTGCCTGAGTCCACAACAACTCTGACAACTCCCGATCTTCAGGATGAATTGCATTGAGCCATCCCCACCCCTCGACTTGGGCATCACTTTGCCCAGTCAGGGCTATCCAAGACGAAAAGTCTTTTAGCATCCTTTTAGTATCAGCTATCCAGACAGCTTGAGAAGTGGCAACTACCAGTGAGCGATAGCGTCTTTCATTCTCTTCTAAGGCAATTTCTGCCAATTTTTGGCGGGTGATATCTTGAAAGAAAATTGATACTCCTTCCGATGAGGGGTACATCCAATATTCAAACCAGCGGTCGAACGGTGGATAATATTCCTGCATCTGAATGACTCGCTGTTCTGCCAGAGCCTGGAAATAGGCCTGATAAAACTGATATTCAATAGCTTCGGGGAATACTTCCCAAATGTTTTTGCCAATTAAATCTGCGGGGTGGTGGTTGAACATTTGTCCCGCCCTCTGATTGATGTAGGTGCAGCATGAGTTGCGATCGAGGGCAACAAAGGCATCTGTAATAGTCTCTAAAATATCTGCCAGTTTTGCTTTTGCAGCTTGCTGTTCCAGGCGAATAGCTTCTTGTGATAAAGCCTTGTTAAGGCGAATTTGCTTTTGCAGCAGTAAGTAAACCACAATTAGCAAAAGGAAACTCAAAGCATACCCCAGACCCACTACAATCAATATCTGGCGAAAAAGACCATCTGTAATTGCTATCCGCTGTTGCAGTAAAGTTTTTTCTTCACTGTCCATTTCCTGGAGTTGTTCGCGGATCTCTATGCTCCGATTAGCGATCGCCATTTGAGTTGACTGATCTAAACTTTCTTGCCCAACCAAATTGATGGATTGCTCAAGCAGGGAAAATTTCTGTGCAATCAGGGGTTCAAGTGTAACAAGCCGCTCTTGTTGGCTAGGGTTATCACTAATTAGTTGTTGGATGACTTTAAGCACTTGATAGACTTTCTGTTTCTCGCTTTGATAAACTTCTCGGTAAACTGTGTTTTTCCTGAGAATGTAACTACTTCGTGCAGCTTCGGCATTGCTGAGACCGATACGCACATGATCTAAGGCTTCTATGACTTGATGAGTATGAACTACCCATCGCTTTTCTTCCGCCAACTTTTGGATACTTAAGTAAGAAGCTGTTCCGACGCCGCACAATAGCAGTAATGCCAAGCTAAAACCGCTTGCAACCAATTTTTCTAACAGTTTGTTCATGGAATACTCGCAAAAGTGTAGCTAATAATCACATCAGTTTTAGCTTTAGTAGCAAGCTGCTGGCGACCTGTGAAAAAATCCCGTGTTATTACTTAGATAATATTATATATATTGAAAGCTATATTTATGCTACTGGATGCATTGGGGTTTCGGATTGCGATACCTGCGGTAAGCTACGCTAACACACTCACATAGAGATGATGCAGTTTTTGACATAAAAAAAGAGTAGATAATTGTGGCTGTTACACCACATATCCACTCAAAATTTACTCTATTAGGGTTACAACACAAAATTCCTACGAGATTATTGAAATTTGGGAAAGTTCAAACCAATTAACGTGACTCAGTTCCTTGATTAGGGCTACCTGCTACACCATCGTTTTCTGGTGCTTCTGGAGTAGCAGTGGATTTAGCATCACTCTTTTCCGCATCACCAGTTTTGCGGATACTTTCGTCGATAGGCGTTTCGGCGTCAGGAGAAGCAGTAGACGCAGGTTGTTCATTATTAGATTTTTGTTGTTCAGCCATGATTACATCCCTAATTATTTATCCTTGGGATTATCTTAAAAAATTAGGAGTATGGGTGCATCTATCTAGATATAGTTATGGCTGATTCCTGCCTCTATCGTAAGTATTGTTTTGTACTACTCATGTCTGCTGACAAAAATCCATAAATATAGAATTTGTTAACCTGAGAACCCTTGCTGTTATTAAGTGAGGACTTAGAACGGGTTTGATGTCCTACATGCTTTTAAAATTGCTTTATTGATATTTGCCAGGAAATGACAAATAATCTGACTGAATAATATGGTGTGATGATTGTGGTGTGATGATTGTGATACAAACTATCAAAGTCTAATTAATGAACCAGAACAATCTATGGTTAACATCTGGATGTGTCCTTCGCAAGGCAACCTCTGCGGATCAGTGGTCGATACGATTGCTGGTATTTTCAGCGAAACTCGACCCAACCCAATTAAATTGGCAGCAATTTTGGGTAATTCAATGTGATGAGAATCTTGTAGCTTGCGGACAGCTACGTAATTTCTCAGGGGCACAAGAACTTGGTAGTTTAGTCGTTGCATCAGCTTGGAGAGGTCGCGGTTTGGGTACTTTGCTAACGCAGCATTTGATTAATACAGCAACGCAACCACTCTATCTGGAATGTTTAGGTCAGCGACTAGCGCAGTTTTACAGTCGTTTTGACTTTGTGCCAATATCTTTTGAAGACTTGCCACAATTTCCCAAGACAAAAAGCTTGTCTACGCTCAAAGGGAAATTTAGATTCTCGCAATTAGCTAAAAGGCTGCTCAGAGTTCCTGTGGTATTTATGGAATATCGAGGTCAGACTAATTCTTAATTCGTAATTAAGATATTATGCGGAATAAAAATTGATACAAGCTGTTTCCAACCCTTTACTTTCTCCATTCTCCATTCACTGTTCCCTATTTTCAAATTGCAGGTTTAGCAAAAATCGTTAGTAAGACAGGCCCTAGTAAATAGTGGTGATTCAAACACAATAGCCCAGCAGAGGAACCAAGAAGTTGACGTTGATTAGGGCTGTAGAGTCTAATTCCACGGGGAGAGATTGGCAAGAATTGAGGTTCTGCCTCTTTTTTAGAAGTAATGTCAACCAAGTAGAAGCGTCCACCGGGAGAAAGTACCCTTGCTATCTCACTAACCACCTGTTTGGGTTCCAAATAGTGCAAGAAGCTGATAGTGCTGAAAACAGCGTCAAATTGACCATCAGCAAAGGGAAGAGATTCAGCTTTGCCCTCAACATAAATTAAACGTGGACGGTGGCGGTTGCTCTGTCTTGCTACCCGCAACATATTGGCAGATAAATCCAATCCAGTGGCTCGCAGATCGGGAAACTGAGTAGCAAGGCGCTCAAGTAAGCGTCCAGTACCACAGCCGATATCAAGTACATTTGCTGGCTCTGGTAAATCGACGTACTTCAGCAACCGTTTGTGAATGGCTCGATAAAACACTGAGGGAAAGAGCCAGTCGTAACTTGATGCCCATAGGTCAAAAAGTAGCTTTTTGTTACTGAAAAAGTCATCATTCATCAGTTTTCGCAACTTCCTTAAAGCTTGATGCTTTTTTAGGGTAAGTTTAGCTGCGCCTCCAAAAAGTTATTTAACAACACAAATTAACTATAGCGGTTCTGAATTGGTTGTAATACCGGGCTTTTGTAAGGTTAATTAAGATAGTCCGTACACTAGCCTACGGTGTAACATAACGCCAGTTGCTTCTCCTAAAGTGAGGGCGATCGCCTGCCGTCGGATGCCCGTACCCTTACGGGGAAGCAAGCTACGGGTAGCATCTCCTTTAGGAGAAGGGCTGTAGGGAGAAGACGCGCTGCATTGGTGTCAACTTAAGCAGAAACTCCTTTAAAACCTCGTTTTCAGCCTCTGGCTGGAAATGCTCCTCGTTGGGCTGCTGCCGCGAGTAAGGAAGGCTTTGCCTTCCAGTAGGCATTCCCAGCCAGAGTCTGGGAACAAGGCAATCTATCAAAGCTTTGTCTAGACTGGTTTTTACGTTAAGTTGACACCAATGAATCGCGCTGGCTCTCCTACGAAAATGCAGTTTGGCACAAAAGATATTTTCACCTTGACAAATTATCGGGAACTATAGCACTTGAATGTGTAGTTAACAGTGTGCTTAGAAACTCATTGTATCTCTGTAGAGAACTAAAAAAAGAGTAATCACTGCATAAAACTATAGAACCTAACCGTATGTATTTATAGAGGTTCAAATACAAAAAACTCAATCTAGTTTGAAATTCTCAAGGTGAAAAATTATGACAAGCTTTATTCAAGTCCGGTTACACAATGATCTACTGCACCCAGTCCGCGAGTGGTTGGAAACTATAGAAATTCATAACTCCAAATTGGCTCATTTCCTGTGCAAAGCTATTCCTGCTCAGTGTCCCTTTGAGCGAGATATCACGCTCTGTGGTCGGAAGCTATTTCATATTCCGCCGATGTGTAAATTAAATCCCCTATATGAGGAAGTGGTTGGTTTACGTTTTAAAGCGCTCTGTTATCTTGCTGATAAATGCAGTGAAGATGTCACAGCCTATTGCTAATAGCCAGTTGGATCGTTATTGAATCCAGCAGCCATCGGTAATTGCAGATTTACGGTTGATACTTACTCAGCTTTATACTAAGCTAACGTACACCTAATTAGATGTTTGGCTATTAAGTAGCTGACAACTCGCTAAAGTGTTTCCAGACCGTATTGTTGCTTACCGTACCCTGCTGAAATCATTAACATCATCATGACGCACATCTTACTGGTTGAAGATGAAGTCAAACTGGCACGATTTGTCGAATTGGAATTGAATTATGAAGGCTATCAAGTCAGTATTGCCTACGATGGATTAACCGCACTCACCGCAGCGCGGGAGTTGCATCTGGATTTAGTAATTTTAGACTGGATGTTGCCAGGTTTGTCGGGGTTGGAAATTTGCCGCCGCCTGCGAAGTATTGGTGAAAAAGTACCGATAATCTTATTAACCGTCAAAGATGAAGTGAGCGATCGCATTGCAGGCTTAGACGCTGGTGCTGATGATTATCTCGTTAAACCCTTCAGCGTTGATGAATTATTAGCTAGAGTCAGCGTTCACTTGCGAAGAAGCCACCAAGCAGACAAAGCAGATGTTTTAGAATTTGAAGACCTGAGTTTAAATCGTCGCACGCGCCAAGTGTACCGAGATCAGCGGTTAATTGAGTTAACTGCCAAGGAATTTGATTTACTAGAATATTTACTGGCCCATCCGCGACAGGTAATTACCTGCGATCGCATTTTAGAGGAAGTCTGGGGTTACGGCTTCATGGGCGATACCAACATCATTGAACCTTACATTCACTACCTACGCCTGAAACTTGAAGCCAATAACGAAAAATGTCTTATTCAAACTGTGAGTGGTGTTGGCTACACATTACATGATTGAATTTGGTCTGGGCATTGGGAAAGACGAGGTAGGAGGCAGAAGTTCTTTAATTTTGAATTTTGAATTGATTTCTCCCTCATCTCTTCCTACCTTCTTGTCTACCTTCCAGTGTTAAATAACGTTAAAACCCCAAATTTTTATATTTTAGGAAGATTTAGGGTTTTTGGCAATCTCAACAAAAACTCATCCAACTCAGAGTTAATTATACTAGGATGCACAAAGCTGTCATCATCTAAAACCCAAAATGGCATGACCTATCTAGAAACAGCAGCGCAATTTTACCGCGAAGTTGCCCAAACCCCACAAGTTGGACTTTGTTGTGTGCAAAGTACGCCCCTGCAACTACCAGGATTGAAAATTCCTTTGCCAATGCAGGAAATGAACTATGGTTGTGGCACCACTGTTCACCCCACCGAACTAGGAAACCAACCTACTGTCCTGTATGTCGGTGTTGGTGGTGGCTTAGAAGCGTTGCAATTCGCTTATTTTTCCCGCCATGCAAGTGCTGTAATTGCCGTTGAACCGGTTGGGGCGATGCGGGAAGCCGCTGCACGTAATCTGGAAATTGCTGCTCAAGAAAACCCCTGGTTTGACACCAGCTTTGTAGAAATCCGCGAAGGCGATGCTTTTAACTTACCTGTTGTTGATGCTAGTGTCGATATCGTGGCACAGAATTGCCTTTTCAACATCTTTGAGCCAGAAGATTTAACTCGCGCTTTAAAAGAAGCATATCGGGTATTAAAACCAGGTGGACGTTTGCAGATGAGCGATCCAATTGCTACTCGTCCAATTCCAGCACATCTTCAAGAAGATGAGCGACTGAGAGCCATGTGTTTATCAGGTGCACTCACATATCAAGAGTATACTGAACAGATTATAAATGCTGGTTTTGGTCAAATTGAAATTCGCGCCCGTCGTCCTTACCGTCTCCTAGATTCCCAGACTTATAATTTAGAAGAAAACCTACTTTTAGAAAGTCTGGATTCTGTGTCTTTTAAAGTTGAAATTCCAGAAGATGGTGCTTGCATTTTCACTGGAAAAACAGCAATTTATGCTGGTTCTGAACCCTTCTTTGACGATTCAGCAGGTCATCTACTTCAGCTAGGTATTCCCGCAGCAGTGTGTGATAAAACTGCTGCTAAACTTGCTGCTATCAAGCCACTCGAAATTATTGTTACCAACTCGACTTGGCACTATAGCGGTGGTGGTTGCTGTTAATTTCTTAATTAAGAACTCAGGTGTCAGAATTCAGAATAATTCTGTGCTATTGGGGAATGAATGGACAACTTGAATTTTTCACTAATTGCAATCTGAATTCTGAATTCTGACTTCTCCTTTATAAACCCCAAAATGCTATTAATTCTTCTGTTTTTAGCTACGCTTTTCCTAGCATATTCAAATGGCGCAAATGATAATTTCAAAGGTGTAGCAACGCTGTTTGGTAGCAGAACAAGCAGCTATCAAACAGCCATTTTGTGGGCAACTTTTACAACCTTTGCTGGTGCAATAACTGCGACTTTTGTAGCCGGGGCACTAATTAAAAACTTCTCTGGTAAAGGACTAGTACCTGATGCGATCACTAACGCCCCACAGTTTCATATAGCAGTAGCGATCGCTGCTGGTTTAACCGTACTCATCGCCACCCTCACGGGGTTTCCTATTTCCACAACTCACAGCTTGACAGGTGCTATTGTTGGTGCTGGATTAGTAGCATTCGGACTCCAAGTTAATTTTGCAGCTTTGGGAACTTACTTTATTTTGCCCCTATTTCTCAGTCCAATCATTGCTATTCCCTTGGGAGCAGGAGTTTACAGCTTATCTCACTATATCAATTCCAAATGGAACCTATCAGTCAATCATAAAATGATTGATACTTGTCATTTTATCAGCGCTGGAATTGTCAGTTTTGCGAGAGGTTTAAATGACACTCCTAAGATTGTTTCACTCATCCTGATTATTGAGTATTTCTCGATTCAGGGGGGAATGATCACCATAGCGATCGCAATGGCACTTGGCGGTTTACTCAACTCTCAAAAAGTTGCAGTAACTATGAGTGAAAAGATTACCTCAATAAATCATACTCAAGGGTTATCAGCAAATATAGTAACCGGAATTTTGGTCATCGCAGCTAGTCGATTTGGGCTTCCAGTTTCCACCACTCATGTTTCAGTTGGTTCTATTTTTGGAGTAGGATTAATTAGCAAAAAAGCCAATATGCGTGTTTTTTATCATATCCTACTATCGTGGATTTTAACTTTACCGACTGCTGCAATTATTAGTGGAATAACCTACAGATTATTGCAAGGTTGGAAAATTTGAATCTAGTTATGCCATTTTTAAGGAGTAGTCAATAATGCAAACTCAATCAACAATTGCACTAGATACAGCAGTTAAACCGTTTAAACACAAACTTAGTTCACCTTTGACAAAAAAAGGAATCACTGTTTTACAAATTAATCTAGGTAAACGTTGTAACCTTGCCTGTAGACACTGTCATGTCGAAGCTGGGCCAAAACGTACAGAAGAACTCACTCCTGAAATCTGCGAACAATTGATTTCGCTAATCCATAAATTTCCCGAAATTAAAATTGTGGATTTGACTGGTGGTGCACCAGAAATAAATTATGGATTTAAGCCACTAGTAGAAGCAGCAAGAGCAACTGGTAAACAAGTGATTGTCCGGTCTAATTTGACCATTTTTTTTGAAGATGGATTTGCTGATTTACCAGAATACTTTGCTAAACATCAGGTAAGAGTTGTGGCTTCCCTACCCTGTTATTTAGCAGATAACGTTGATAAAATGCGTGGTGCTGGTGTTTTTGATAGTTCTGTCAAAGCTTTGCAGTGGCTTAACCAACTCGGCTATGGTCAAGACCAAAATCTAATTTTAGACTTAGTATTTAATCCCCAGTTACCCAGCGGTGAAAAATTTTCCTTAGCTCCCGAACAGAGCAACCTAGAACAAGATTACAAAATGTTCTTACAAGAACATTTTGATATTGTGTTTAATAACCTCTTTACCATTACCAACCTTCCAGTTGGTAGAACTAAAATGCATTTAGAACGGAGAAAACTGTACACCAGCTATTTGCAGTTTTTAGAGTTGCATTTTAATCCCAGCACAGTTGAACATTTAATGTGTCGTGATGAACTTTCAATTGACTATCTGGGCAATGTATATGATTGTGACTTTAACCAAATGATGAATTTGCCTGCAAAAACCCGCAATGGTGAAACCTTGACAGTTGGCAAATTGTTAGAAGCTGGCACTTTAGACTTGATTAGTGAGGTACAAACTGCTGCTTATTGCTATGGTTGTACTGCTGGGTGTGGTTCTAGTTGTGGTGGTGCTTTGCTCTAAGAACGAACTAGAGCATTTACTTGTCTGACCCGACATCTCTCAGAAAGAGTCAGCATTTGTACATCGCTTTGCAGTTCGACACTGCTGGCTTGGGCTGTTGAACAAGTACAAACACTTAGTAAACGTTATTTACGTCTAAATTGCGATAATTCGCGTCTGCGCCTGAGAGCAGTATATGGAGGCTTTGGTTTCCGTTATCACAGCCAGAGACAAGTTGGTGCTTATTTCGTCTCTCGCTATGAATATCAAATACCTCCACAAGTTACCTAAATTGATATGTCTTTTATCGATGAAATTAATCCTATCAATGCTTTGATTGTGGGAGCCAGCCAAGGTATTGGTTTGGCTTGTGTGAAAAAATTGCTACAAGATGACAAGATAGCTAAAGTTTATGCAACTTCTCGTCAACCGGAATCGGCCTCAGAGTTAATAGCTCTTGCAGATGAATATCCTGAGCGATTAATTTGTTTGGAGATGGATATTACTGACGAGTTGCAGATTATTGAAGTCGTTCAAAAAATATCTATTCAAGCTGACAAACTGCATTTAGTAGTCAACTGTGTAGGGCTATTGCATGAAGATACTTTGCAACCTGAAAAAAGCTTAAGACAAATCAATTCAGAAAATTTGCTGCGCTACTTTCAGATAAATAGTATTGGTGCTGTCTTGCTGGCTAAACATCTATTGCCTCTATTGCGGCATAGAGAACGCAGCGTGTTCGCCACTATTTCTGCTAAATTGGGCAGTATTGGCGATAACGAACTTGGTGGATGGTACGGCTATCGGGCTTCTAAAGCAGCACTGAATATGTTGATGCGAACTGCGGCAATTGAGTATAAAAGAAGTTGTCCGAAAGCATTAATAGTGACATTACATCCTGGTACAACTGATACCCGCCTTTCCCGTCCTTTCCAGGGAAATGTCCCTGCGGAAAAATTATTTTCAGTGGAACGTACTGTTACTCAATTATTGGCTGTCATAGAACAGCTTCAAGAAGGCGATAGTGGACACTTTTTCTCGTGGGATGGGAGCAGATTGCCTTGGTAACTGCGTTACGCTGGTGCTAATGAAACCTACGTTATTTGTAACCTCAGCCTATGAAGTTTTTTGTGCCAGCAGCCAAGGATGATATCAAAGCAGAGCAGGTGTATAGTGCTCTTGCTCAGTCTCTCAAAGCACCAATAACTGAAAAGCGTATTTGGAAGTTACAGTGGCGTGATAACGAAATTGATATGGAATGCGAGGTAGGTAAACCTTTACCATCCTCTTATCAAACTGGGAAAGAGCTAGTTCTAGCAATTTTTGAGTGCGAAAACCTTTATAAGATTTGTACTCTTACCCGTGGAGGAGTGAAGGGAGAGCCGATCTTGGCTGGAAAAAACTATCAATCCTCAGCAACGTATTTTTCAGATAATCTAAATAACTGACTCTGCATCTTAGATATGCGATCGCTTGTTTGATGGAAATGGATGCGATCGCAGTGCTAACGTAGTAGATAAAATCGCCCACCAGATGTCTCAAGGTATGATTAACATTCAGATTTCCTTACCTGAGTCGATGAAAGTCTTTGTCGAAGAACAAATAGCTAAAGGCGGTTATAGTTCAGCCAGTGAATATCTTCAAGAGCTAATCTTTCAAGACCAACAGTGCAAAAGCCAAGAAGAAAAACGCGCTCAGTTGATGGCAAAGCTTCAGACACAGGGTCAACTGAACGATGAGGAGTTTGAAGTCGTTGCAGATAAGTTAGCTGACGAATTTGCGCTATGTGTTGGGTCAAATTTAGCAGTGCTGTCAGATTATACAGTGACTCGTGAGAGTATTTATGAGGATCATCCTTAGCAGTGGTATACCTCATAGACACTAACATCCTACTACGTTTTGTAGATCGCACTCACCCACTACATCCAATAATACGAGCTGCGATCCGAAAACTGCGACGCGATGGACATACACTGCAAATCACCGTGCAAAACTGCGTTGAGTTTTGGAATGTTGCTACAAGACCAGCCACAAAAAACGGATTTGGTTTAACACCAACAGATGCAGATCGGCTGCTGCAATTGATTGAACGCCTCTTTCCATTGTTGTCTGATATGCCTGCTATTTACCCTGAGTGGCGTAAGCTTGTTGTTGCATTCAGTGTATCAGGTATCCAAGTGCATGATGCTCGTCTCGTTGCTAATATGAAGGTAAATAGTATAACGCATATTTTGACATTCAATACTAGAGATTTCATTCGCTATGCGTCTGAAGGAATTGTAGCGGTTGATCCAATAACACTGTAATTATTTTCAAAGTGCGATCGCTAGGATATTATAGCCATGATAACTCCAGAAATACTCATAAAACTCATAGGTGATGGCGAAACTCTGACTGTAGAGTTTAAGAGCGATCGCAAACCACTACCTGAGAATGAATTGGTAGAAGCTGTAGTATGCCTTGCTAACAAGCATGGTGGCAAACTAGTTATTGGTGTGGAGGATGATGGTTGTGTAACAGGCTTAAATCAAAAGCTTGCAGAATCTTCTCCAGGTTTGTTGTCTGCTTTGATAGCAAGTAAAACAACACCATCTGTGTCGGTAGAAACGGCAATAATTGATTTGCCTAAATGAATTAACAGTTGACCTCTTTCGTATAGGTGTTCCAGCTTATGATCCACGTGCATTTCGAGAAGCTATACATAAGTAAACATGAACGTATTACACGAACAGCTGATTTATGCCGCATCAATGGTAATCAAGCGACCTACTTACTCAGTAAACTTACCCATTGAGGACTGCTACACCAAATGGTGATTGGAGGACGTAGTGCTTACTATATCTTAACCAAAGATGCCAAGGCACCTGTAGACTTAATTGAAGATGCTAAACCACATACAACGTTGACCCAAGATATAGATATACCTGCAAGCGATGACTCCAAAGTAACTTTTTTAAAACCCTCTGATGCAAAACCGCAGCCTGAGCAGAAAGAGCCAATACAGCTTAAGCTTGATTTGTAAATAATACCAACTCCAACTTCACCGTATTTGCTATAAAAACATCTTAAGCCTTGAAAATTTTTAGACTTTTGTTGAATTCTAATTCATCATCTTGGGTCAACAGTCTTACAACAACATTCGTATCAACTGCGACTATGCAATAAATTCTCTACACCTTGGCATATTGCATTATTCATATCCTCAAGCTTTGGGTCTACGACGCGCTACGCCTATGCATTGCTTGACGATAGAGTAATCAAGCCTCAGTACTAAAAGGCTTAGAACTAGGAAACTCTAACTCAGCGCTTCCCTGTCCTAACTGTGCTGTTTGAGGTGGTAGGTGTCGCTCCAACCAGTTCTCCAAATCAGCCATTACCTCGCGATAATTGAGGTCACTCTGAATCTCGTGATAGGCTTCTGGATACTCAATTCTCAGCTTATCTGTATAGTTTACCCGTTGATAAAAGATGTCGCTTCCCACAGGTAAAGCAACTCGGTCTGCACCACCGTGGAGAATCAACAATGGTAATTGCCAATCACCTGCGTGAGCATTAATCCAATCAACTGTTGCAAAGAATTCTGTTGCCAGACGGGCAGTAGCAAGGGTATGTCGCAGTGTATCCTGAGCAATGGCGGCTAAAACCTGCGGATCTCGTGAACCAGCACTGATGTCAATCCCTGTATTTAGGGTGAAACGCGGCCACACCCGTGAGAGCGTTTTTCCTAAAAATACCCGAACAGGTGAAACCCCAACTTTCCCCAAGGTTGGCGCTAGAGCGATCGCACCCTGCAATAATGATGCTTGTTGGGGATAGCGCAGAATGTAATCTAAGACAATCACCGCACCTAAACTATGACCCAAGAGAAAAACTGGGCATCCAGGATTTTGAGTCTGAATTAACTCTAAAAAGGCTCCCAGGTCTTCGCGAAACTCACTCCAAGCGTTGATATAACCTTGCTGACCTGGTGAGCGTCCATGACCACGCAAGTCTAAGGCGTAGACAGCATATTGTTTGGGTATCAAATGCTGAATTACATTACCGTAGCGATCGCTGTGCGCTCCGAGTCCATGCACAATGGCTAATATTGCCCGTACTTTTCCCTCTGGATGCCAGCTTTGGTAATAAAGGTCAAGTCCTCCAACACCTTGGAATGTGCCTTGTTTATAAGACAGTATGCGATCGCTATGGTCAATCATAGGGTTAATTTTTTACGTATTTTCACAACAAACTATAGGAATCCGATTTGATTTCTGAAAAAATCTAAGTATCTGTAGGGTGTGATATCGGCGAGAGTACGGCACCAGAGCCTTCGGACGGTGCGTTATGCCTCTGGCTAACGCACCCTACGTATATTTCAAAAATCAAATATGGGTCCTATATAGGAATCCTATATATGAAATAATTTATATACTAATTTTTGAAGATAGCTTTAATTCCACCAATACAATATCTGCTGCAATATTTCCATTAACTCGATAACGCATTAATTGCTCAAAAAATATTTTCAAAAATAGAGTTAGATTTTTTATTATTCCTTGGAGTAATCTCAACTTAGATACTGTTTGATTTTTTCCAAATTTAGATAAACTAAAATTATTTGTTGTTCTTGCCATAACAGAATTTGCAGATGGCATATAAAACTTTATCTCACAGCCTAGTTGATGTGCTAGTTCTTCATAAGATTTTTTACTCCAACGTAGCAGATGATGTGGTGGGTGATTTAATATATCAAACCAGTCTGATTCAACCGACATAGGTGAATAAGGAGTGCTGATGAATATACTACCCATCGGTTTAAGAACAGAAAGCATTGATGTAATAAATTGCTTCGGTTGACTAATATGTTCTAAGCAATGGAAAGACAATATATAGTTAAAGCTTTCACTAGAAAATTTATTGTAAAAACTCTCAATTGTTTCACAGTAAACTTCAAATCCTTTTGCTTGACATTGCTCAACAGATTCTGGAGTTGTATCCAAGCCAACTATACGAGTATTTGAAAGTTTTTTAGCGATTTCCAGAAAATTACCTCCTCCGCAGCCTACATCTAAAATAGAAATTGAGTTTTGTCTTTCTCGCTTATTTATTTGCTCAATTACGGCAAACCATTCCCATCTAGATTCTGGATAATAACCTGCTCTAGTAGTAACCCATTGGTAAAATGACTGGCTGCCTGCTTCTAAAGGGAAAGCATATTCAAGTGAGCAATTTTTACATTGCTGGATCTCATAGTCTATTATTTCAATTTTGTCTGGAGGCTTTTCAGCAAAATAATCTTCTAATTCGCTCATAATATTTTTTTGAGATAATGAACGAATATGGATGCCTTCATAACTACAAACAGGACATTTATTTGAAATATTTTTAGACATAATAAAGATTGGATTATGTATTTTTTTATGTGTTGCAGTTAAAGTTTACTATGTTTTTTATACTTTAGAGCAATCTTCTGCTGTTGTTGATAAGACTACGATGAAATACGGTCGGGTGTACAAGTATAAAAAAACAAGAATAAGCCAGCATTTACAAACTTTCACGCTCGGACTGGGAGTATTGCGGCAACAGTCAGCAGAGGGAATAGCGATTCATGCGATATCTTCTCTGCAAGATGCTACGCTAACGCCGAACGACAACACAACTTCTAACTGTGGGTTGTTTAATAATATGACCTCAAGAATTATGATTAGTTCATGAATTCAAAGAGGCTGTTATCAAAAGTTCTTCTAGCAAATCTGTTCAAGAAGACCTAGCTGATGGGGTAACTTCCGAAGTTCATACCGACTCGAAATCTAGCCATCAGCAGGAAAACAAAACACAATCAGAAACTTTACTACCCTTAAGTGCCGCAGCAATCAAGCGGGTAAAAGAGGGTGTAGCTGCGGCTGGCGATCGCGCTGTTCGCCAGATTATCGAAAAAACTCTCAATCGCTTGGAAGCTATTAATCAGGAGCATTCCGAACCCAGAGCCAACTCTGGGCTGCGGCGTTTTGTGATGCGATCGCTCATCCATTCCTTTTTCAAGGTACGGGTAGAACATCTGGAAAGAATACCTCAGCAAGCTGCAATCCTGGCTGTTAACCATCTCCACCACATCGATCCCTTACTCCTCCTAGCCGAACTTCCCACCCAACCCTACTATTACATCCTGGGTGATGCCCGTACCCTCTATAACAAGTGGTGGAAGCGCTTTATCCTGAGTTTTGCGGGGGGCGTGATTCCTTTAGAACGGGTGTGGAAAGAAGAAATTGCTGTCATAGAAGCGGCTAAAGCAGGAAGGCAAGATTTAGTTGAGCTAGCCGCAGCAATTAAACAAACAGTACCCACCGGGGAAGATATACACACACTGCGACAAATAGATCGCATTATTCTGGCAATTTTGACTCGTGGGGATGGGATGATTCTCTTTCCCGAAGGACGACTGGGAACTGCTGAGGGTAAGTTGCATCTCCCTTTAAAACGCGGGACTGTGATTTATGCCTTGCGGGCTGGTGTACCAATTATTCCAGTTGCGCTAATTGGAACTCGTGACCTCTATTTGGGAAAAGAGTTAACAATTCGGGTAGGTGAACCTTTACACTTTGGCCAAACAACCAGACCAAAGCGCCAAGAAGTAGAAGTAGCTTTGGAGACGTTACAGAATGCGATGCTGGCTCTGTTACCACCTGACTATCAGGAACCAACAGGAGCCAAACTGTTACGCTCTTTTCTCAATCACATGTTGTGGTGACAAATTATTGCTCTAAAAAGTTTGTAACTTTAAAATTTGATGTTCCCTCCCAACAATGGTTCAAAAATGCATTTACCTGAGCATCTGCTGAGTCAGTCGATTCCCTAGATGCATTAAACTGGACTGCTGTCACAATGTACTCAAAGATAATTACAAACTGCTTTTGAGGTGAAATTCTTTCAACTACAATTGTTTCACCTATCTTAGGGATTTGAGGCACATTTACCACAAAAGTCTCAATTTTTGGTTTATCTAGTGGATTTTTGAAATTGAAGTATTTACAGTAAACAATAATTTTCACTTAGACAACCACCAATAACATTATAGATAATCAAAATTCTCCTTTAATGGGGAAATTGTCAATATTATAATAGTTTATTAAAAAATATCTACCAGCTTATAGCAATTCTCCCAAATCAGGCTATAGATGTAAACCTGGAAACCCAGATTAAATCAGACGAGCCTTAATTACAAATCACGAATTAGTATTATTTTCCCTGCCATAGCTGACGCAACGACTGAAAAATATTTACAAATTTCTCTTCTAGCCAGAGCATAACATAATCAAGCCATTCGAGAAGTTGCTCTAAGGGGTGCTTTTCATAGCCAGTTGAAGTTGCTTTAGTTTCTATCCAGTCTGGCTGTGCCTCAACTTGACTGCTTTGATGAAATTGCTGTTTCAACATTTCCCCTTTACGACTCTCGCTTTTTAGTTGAGAAATGCTGGCTCGATTTTGTTTTACAGAAGCGACTTTTCCAGATGTTTTTTGACTGGAGGTGAGATTCCTATTTGGTTGTTTCCTATGTACCAATCCAGATCCGAGTTTAGGTTGCTTGACACTCAAATTCTTTTGGGAAAAATGCCCTACTGATAAACTTGGTGCTAAAGCAGGATTTTTCCTCCCAGAAAGTGTAACTGACTTTTCAGCAACAGTTTCTGTGTCACCAAATAAATCACTCCATCTTAGCCAAGGATCATCTGTTAAATCCTGGTTCTCTAACTGAGGGCTTTTGGACAAGGCTTTTCTAAGGTGTGATGAGAATAGTTTCCCTGGCAATCGCTCATCACTGGTTGTTGGCTCAAGTGTTTTTCTACTACCAACACCAAAAAAGTAATTAAGCGCTGCCTCAATCAAAGCCTGAAGATTCAATGTCTGAGTTTCTAAACCATCAGCATTGGCTGTAATTTCTCCCCTCCCAGCTAATTGCTCTTTGCCATAAAGAAATATGTTTAACTGAGTTTGGGCTACTTGGACAATTTCCTGGCTACGTTCTTGTACAGGTACTAAAGCATTTGATTCTAACTTAGCAACGGCTAAATCTAGAAATGTTAATAATTTATCTGTATTAAGTAAATCTTTTGGTATGCCCTCGGCTAAAACTGGAATTTTAGCTGGATTTGCATCAGTGAGTTTTGCTAATAAACGGTCAATTTGTGGTAATAACTCTATTTCTTTTTTAGCTATAATCAACCGCCAATACTGCCAGTAATTAGCAACTTCGTTAATAATTCGGTCTTCTAATTTTGCCTGCTGCTGGGGTGTTAAAATATCTAGAATTTCATTGTCGGCAGTAACAAGTACTAAATTCCGATTCATCAAATTTGTGGCAATACCCCGCACTATTGAAAAATGCTGCTTGAGAGCATTATCTAACTGTGAAGGATTGATACTTCCGGCTTGATTCTTTGTAATATTTGATGCTTGAGTAACATGAGAGTGATTATCAACGAATTTCAGCCGGAAAACCCCCAAAAAAACCAAGGGGTTGAAAGATTCAGATGTTTTCGGAGGAGTGGAGGCAGGTTCATCAAATGACAGATAATTGACTGCCTCTAATACATTTTGAATGGGGCTATCAACATTTGGCAGAGTTTCGGGCTGGAAATCGGTATCATTTGGTTGTAACTTTAGTCTAGTTTGTGGTTCATTGGTGTGTAGCGTTTTCCCAGACGATTCCGATGACTGAAACAGTAGATACACTGGGTAAAGTAGTACCTCGACACCCCACTTAGTGGCAACTTGCAAATGCCGGAAGGTGTGTTCCCACTGTTGTGTCACCCGCCGAGATTGCTGGTGGACAAAGTTAAATAGTCTGCTTTGATAACGACCAGAGGAACCAGAAGACATAGTAGTAATTTTTTAGTTCAAGTCTTGTATAAGTTGTGAGACTCGCGCCAAACAATAAAAACGACCAACACCTCATCTTAGCGAAAATATGACCCCGACTGTCTCTCAATCCCAGACCAAATTTATCTCCCAAGCAATTGAGCAACTGCGCTCTTTTTGTCAAGTTAATCTTCAGTCTACGTGGCTTTATCAGGAATCTGACCTGATTATTACTGATGTTGTAGCTGCTGATTTGTCTCATTGGCAACCTGTCCAGTTGAATGCTAAAGAACATATCGCTTGGACAGGCGGGAAAAAAGTGCTATGGCTAGTGCAAAGATTGGTGGTTCCCCAAGATTTACAGGGCTATCCCTTAGCTGGGTTATCTTTGCGGTTGGCGCTGGTTTGGTGGGCAGATTCTGCTGAGATTTATGTAAATGGGGAGTTAGTGCTGGAGGGTGATTTATTTGATTGTTCGCCGAGAGTGCTTCTCAGTCAAGAGGTGACGCCAGGGGAAGAATTTACTGTGGCTGTGCGGTTAGTGAGTCCGGGACATTGTGATGGTGCTTTAGTGCGATCGCTCCTAGTTTATGAGTCTACTGTTGATAATAATCCCGATCCGGGTTTTGTGGCTGATGAGTTAGCTGTGGTGCAACTTTATTTAGAAAAGTTTGCGCCGGAGAAGTTGGATGTTTTGGCGGCGATGGTAGCGGAGGTTACGAACCGCAGAGGCGCAGAGGACACGAAGGAAGAGTTGGTAAAGTTACGCCAAAACCTAATTCAATCCGACATCTTAGCCCCCCTTTTGAAGGGGGGTTGGGGGGATCAAAAATCTAAAATTTTCTTGTTGGGTCATGCTCACTTAGATTTAGCATGGCTATGGCCTGTGAGTGAAACTTGGAATGCGGCGCAAAACACCTTTGAGTCGGTTCTGAAGTTGCAAGAAGATTTCCCTGAGTTAATTTTCTGTCATTCGACTCCCGCACTTTATGCTTGGATTGAAGAACATCGCCCAGACTTGTTTCGAGCAATTCAAGCACAGGTAGCGGCTGGACGTTGGGAAGTTGTCGGCGGAATGTGGGTGGAACCAGAACTCAACTTGATTGCTGGTGAATCAATAGTCCGTCAGCTATTGTATGGTCAGCGATACATCCAGGAAAAATTTAGCAAGCTTTCAACTGTAGTATGGGTTCCAGATTCTTTTGGTTTCTGTGCAACTTTACCGCAGTTTTTCGCTAATGCCGGAATTGAGTATTTTGTCACCCAGAAGTTGCGGTGGAATGATACTACTAAATTTGATTATGGGGCTTTTTGGTGGCGATCGCCTGACGGCAGCGAAGTCTTTAGTTTGATGTCTGCACCCATCGGTGAAGCTATAGACCCAGTTAAAATGGCATCCTACGCTCTGGAATGGCAAACCCAAACTGGTTTACCAGAATCCCTCTGGCTTCCGGGTGTCGGCGACCACGGCGGCGGCCCCACCCGTGATATGTTAGAAACCGCCCAACGCTGGCAAAAGTCGCCTTTCTTCCCAGACTTAGAATTCACGACAGCTGAAAAATATTTACAGCAAATCAGTAAAGAAGGCAGAAGGCAGGAGGCAGAAGGCAGGAGGCAGGAAGCAGAAAGTACTAGTTATAATTCTCCCCTATCCTCCCCTGCTTCCCCTGCTTCCCCTGCTTCCCCTGCCTTCCCTGCCTCGCCTACTCCCCCTCCCTTCCCCATCTGGAATGACGAACTCTACCTAGAATTCCATCGCGGTTGCTACACTACCCATGCAGATCAAAAACGTTGGAATCGCCGTTGTGAAAATTTATTATATGAAGCTGAACTATTTGCTACCTTGGCAACTGTCAGTTGTGGCGTGACATATCCCAAAGCAGAAATCGAAGCAGCTTGGAAGCAGGTGTTATTTCAACAATTTCACGATATTTTACCTGGTTCTTCAATTACCCAAGTTTACACAGATGCGTTGCCCCAGTGGCAGCAAGTGGAAGAAGTAGGAACGAAGATATTACAGGAATCACTTTTAGCGATCGCATCTCACATTACCTTATCAGAACCACCAAAACCCGATAGTTTGCCTATTTTCGTTTTCAATTCTCTCAATTGGCAGCGTTCTGAGGTAGTCTCTGTAGCTTTACCCACACCAGAAGAATGGCAGATTTACGATGCTTCTGGAAAGCAGCTTGTCTCCCAATTATCTGAACCATCAACGCTACTATTTCTCGCCACCGAAATTCCACCCGTTGGCTACCGCATATTTTGGCTTTCCCCCTCATCCTCCCCATCTCCCACATCCCGCCCACTCTTCCCAGACTGGATTTTAGAAAATGAATTCTTGCGAGTTGTTATAGATCCTGATACTGGAGATTTATCAAGTGTTTTTGATAAAACTTATCAACGAGAAGTTTTGAGTGGGGCGGGGAATCAACTACAAGCTTTTAAAGACAGTGGTCAATATTGGGATGCTTGGAATATAGACCCCAATTACGCCCAACATCCCTTACCTGCAACAAATCTTTTATCTATTCAGTGGTTAGAACAAGGCCCAGTGCAAAGTCGTGTGCGCGTAGTGCGTCAGTTGGGTGAATCGGAATTTTGCCAAGACTATATTCTGCAAGCTGGTTCACCTCTGCTGAACATAGCTACTACCGTTAATTGGCAAGAAAATCATGTATTGGTAAAAGCTGCTTTTCCTCTGAATGTTGAAGCAGACTTTGCTACATACGAAATTCCCTGTGGCGCGATTCGCCGCCCAACTAAATTGCAAACCCCCGCAGAACAAGCAAAATGGGAAGTTCCCGCTTTGCGTTGGGCTGATTTAACAGCAGAAGACACACAGAGAAATACCGCAATCCAAAATCGTTACGGTGTCAGTTTGCTGAATGATTGTAAATATGGTTACGACAGCAAACCAAATCAACTCCGCTTGACACTGCTACGCAGTTCTAATTGGCCAGACTCAGAGGCTGACCGAGGTTTTCACGAGTTCACATATACCTTGTATCCTCATGCTGGTAGCTGGGAATCAGCCCATACAGTACGGCGTGGCTATGAATTGAATATCCCATTGCAAGTTATATTAAATCCCGTTAATGAAAACCCAACTGAAAATCCTCCCCTCTCTGCTGGTAAAGAGGGGTTGGGGGTGAGGTTACTAGATTTATCAGCTGAAAATTTAATCTTGATGGCTTTGAAGCCATCTGAGGATGACCCCCAGCAGTTAATTCTGCGGTGCTATGAATGTCACGGAGAAACAGCCGAGTTATCTTTGCACAGTGATTTAGGTTTGAGTCTAGGAGATACAGTAGATTTGTTAGAGCGTTCTTCTAGCACTGAATTCTCATCTCAGCAACAAATCTTGACAATACAGCCTTGGAAAATCGCCAGTTTCAAGGTGATACCAGCGATTAATCTCAGGCTGGAGTGAGCCACTATTGCTGTGTCAGTGGTTAGTTGTGGTTTTCCACAGACCACTGACTAATGACCAATGACCAATGACCAATGACCAATGACCAATGACCAATGACCAATGGCTTAATCCTCGTGGTCATCAAACGGATCGTTCAATTGCTTGCTAGGAGGACCAAAAGAGGTATAAATCGACAGTCCGGTGATGGCAACCACCACGGCAGCCACACAAATGCTAAGAACTATTGCGGGTTCCATAATTGAGAGATAGATTATGAGTGCTATTCTTATAGAATATTACAGAAGATTAAAAAAAGCTTTGGCAAGTAATCTTAGGTGAACTATGGCACAAAGGACTAGGTTGGGAGATATCCTGAAACCACTTAACTCTGAGTATGGGAAAGTGGCTCCAGGTTGGGGTACTACCCCTGTGATGGCTGTTTTTATGTCACTATTTTTCGTGTTTCTGCTGATTATTCTGCAACTTTACAATAAATCACTGTTGGTTCAGGATGTACTTGTCGATTGGCGCAGTTTAGGACGCTAACTGATACACAGCTATCAAGTTTGGATAACAAGTTAAGTTACACCCGGTTCCTCCGGGTTTTTTTGTGAATTGTGATTTGCTACTGAACAATAACTCAGCAGGTGTAGGTTGGGTTGAGGAACAAAACCCAACATTTGTCGTGGTTTGCTGGGTTTCACTTCCCTACAGGATGCTGTTCGCGTTCGTTCAACCCAACCTACATTTATGTTTTCTCCCAGAGTGACACAAGCTGGTTAGGAGCGAAGCATCTGCCAAAAGAAAAAATTGATAAATTAATAAAACTGTTTAACTCTCAGACTCTTCAGCAAGGAGTTAATTTCAATGAAGCCTTCAAATTTCAATTGCTACCCCAAACTTCCCATAATCAATCACTGATTATAGAACCAGCCGATTCTCATCAGGTTATCTATCCCCAGTTTGCTTCTGCAAGAAAACTCAAACTTAATCTTGTTAGGACTTACGCACAAGTAACGGAAAATCAAACCACAGAGGACGCAGAGGACACGGAGGAATGAGAGTTTCAGAGAGTTCTTGCGTAAGTCCTACTTGTTTCTGAAATGGGGTTATGAGTATGGAATGAGTTCAGATAAAATCTGCCGCAGTGCGAGGATAACAGCTTCATTAAGTCCCTATTGGCGTTGGATTGAAGCGAATCAAGACCCTTTAGTTAGATTGCATTTGGCTTTAGCAGCAGCCCAAAGAAATCAGGATCGAGTGGGAGAAGATTTAGTGAGAAATGCGATCGCTACTTTTTCTTCTAGAGAAGTATTTAAAGATGTTCAATCTTTGGGACGAGAAAGCGATGAGCTAAAGCCCCTTGAGTTTAAAGCCGTCACCGTCAACCATCGCGGCGAAATCATCGAACGAGAAACAAAACTTGCCCAATACTTCACCGAAACTCTACAAACCCCCTCTCCCATTGGCATACTGGGCATCACCCTCGATATGGTTGCCATCCCTGGTGGTATGTTCATGATGGGTTCACTCGAAGGGGAAGGATATGGCTCTGAAAAACCTCAACATGAAGTAAAGGTTCAACCCTTTTTTACGGGCAAGTACCCAGTCACCCAAATACAATGGCAAGCAGTCACATCTCTCCCCCAAGTAAATCGCAAACTAAAGCCTGACCCGTCCTATTTTAAAGGAGAAAATCGACTAGTTGAGAGAGTATCTTGGTTTGAAGCGGTGGAATTTTGCGATCGCCTTTCCCAATACACAGGCAAAAGCTACCGTCTTCCCAGTGAAGTAGAATGGGAATATGCCTGTAGAGCCGGAACAACAACACCATTCCATTTTGGCGAAACAATTACATCAGAGTTAGCCAACTTCAATGCTAACTATACTTACGGTGTTGGTGTGAAAGGAATATATCGAGAACAAACAACAGAAGTGGGCAGTTTTGATGTAGCTAACGCTTTTGGACTATACGATATGCACGGAAACGTATGGCAATGGTGTTTTGACGATTGGCACAATAACTAGGCATTGTTGCATGAATAGGGAAAATGGTAAATTTTACCTATAGCCTATAGACTCTGCCCACCTCCGCCCAACGATGAAAACGAAAGCCCAGTAAAAAGTTCGGAATTAGAACGCTTATGATGCAGCACTAAAGCAGCGAGGCAGTATAACGTTCTGGGTGAACGAAGAGATCATTGAGCAGTGGCGCAACCAACAGAAAACGGGGAGAAAGGGAGCATCAAATTATTTTCGCCAACACGTCGCTGTGTACGCCGATGTCCTGTCTGGAGTAACCTTCTCTCTGCATGAACCACAAGCCGTATTTGCACGGTGGGACAAGCAAATTGCTATATCTACGCTCACTAATCGGCGTAGATATAGCGTAGCTGACAATAGGGGCAAAACAGTACAAATTTACCTAAAACTGAGGTTTGTAGTATGCCAATTACAGGAGTGAAACCCTTATTTTTCCGTTACAACCTTGTCTAACAAGAAGCAAACAAGGCTTGAATGATTTATCAAAAAGCAAGAGTTCAAAAGCTTATACAGTAATATTTTCAGCCTATCTTAATCCTGGTGTCAGCTACGCTATATTTACCTCAACACCTTGAAAGGGCTAGTCCTATATATTTATTGAACTTTTGATAAAGTCTACTCAAATACCGCATATTTAGCCGTAATATTACTATCACTACTAAATAAATAAAAATTACAGATTAGTCGGGTGCTACCTGTGCAGATTTCCATTACAGAAGTAATGGAAACAGTTTTGCACTGTCAAAAATTATTAATGAATTCAAAACTTTTGTATGGAAAGTTTTCCGCCCCACGGTAACGCCATGTTATCAACAAGTGCGCCAAAACTAGAAATTACCTGTTCGCCGCACTTAGTAACTTGGCTACAAACCCAACTTCTTAGCCTTGCCTTCACTACTTACCAAACTAATCGCCTGTTTTTTATTGGCTGCAATGACCAAGGTAGGATAGCTGCTCACGAGCGATTGTTTGATAAACCAATGGGCATGTATGCATCAAACAACAGCATATATGTTAGCACGCGTTATCAAATTTGGCGATTTGAGAATTTACTTGCACCAGGAGAAACATTTCAGCAAAGCGATCGCCTTTATATCCCTCGCACTGCCTACACCACTGGCGATTTGAATGTCCACGATGTGGTGCTGGATGATGCAGAAAATATCGTATTTGTCAATACAGATTTTAGCTGCCTCGCCACAATCAGCAACGACTACAGCTTTGTTCCCCTGTGGCAACCGCCGTTTATCTCCAAGTTGGCGGCGGAAGACCGTTGTCACCTCAATGGGTTGGGGATGCGCGACGGCAAACCTGCGTATGTGACTGCCTGTAGCACCACCGACACTGCTGCCGGCTGGCGTGACCACCGGGTTGGTGGAGGTGTGGTGATTGATGTGCAAACTAACGACATCATCGCCACGGGGTTATCTATGCCCCACTCGCCGCGCTGGTATCAAGGAAAGCTGTGGCTATTGAATGCAGGAACGGGAGACTTGGGATACCTGGATGATGGGAAATTTGTGCCCATCGCCTTCTGTCCTGGCTTTGTGCGCGGGCTAGCCTTCTGGAACAACGTCGCCTTAGGATTGAGGATTAAATAAGATCCAAAAATAGACAGAGCAATGATAGGGTGAACTTATCGAGTGACTACCAACTGAAT